>JAKLLS010000139.1 GCA_022014155.1 Marinobacter sp.
TGATTCGCTACAGCCGCAAGAGCAAGGAGCAGTACGTCATGTCCGAGAAAGAGGGTAAAGCGACGGGCTGGTCAGCGTGGTATGTGAATGGTAAGTGGCAGCCGAAAGAGAAATGATTGATTAGCCACGGACGGCACGATAATCCCTTTTCTTTGTCCATGTTTATCAATGCCATCCGTGGCTAACTGAAGCCGTTCCTTCCTTGCAGATTAAAGCCAGATAACCTCAAGCGGTGGATCTGGCCGCATCCTTCATGGTGTTGGCCAGCAGGGTGTAGGTTTGCGCCCAGGCGGCCCGGCACTCGGGGGTGAAGGCCTTCCCCAGTCCCTGTTCCAGGGTCCACAGCAGGGCGCTGCCCACGGTGTCGTAGTCCTGCTCCTTGACGCCATAGTCCATGTGGCGCTCACCGAGGGATTGTACCGCCGGTACGATTTCCTCCAGCCGACCCAGGCTGTTTACGGCCATGCCAATCATTTTCATCAACTTCTTGCCCTGCTCCGCCATGTTTCCTTTGAACAGGGGGCGAAGTTCCGGGTCCAGTTCGAACAGCCGGTTATAGAACAGTGCGGCAGCGTCGTCGGCAATGGGGGCCACCTTGGCAAACGACTCCTGTACGAGGGCGATCTGGGTATCGTTCATGTCCTTTCTCCTGAATGCGTAGGAATTAGCCTTTCGGTATCGGCAAACGGATGACCACACCGCCCATGACCTCGCCAATTTTGAAGTCGCTACGTGGTGAATCTTTGTGGTCGTTGTGACAACTGGTGCAGGCAGGCGATACGGCCACGTCTGGATACACGGCAGTGAAGTAGGTGGTGTCGCCGAGAGTTTCTTCGCCGTAGAACTTTTCACCCGGATTGTCGGCGATGTACTGCAGGCCCTCTTTTTCCAGGTCCGTTTTCGGTGCGTTCTGCTTATTGACGGGCCACAGCGACTGTAGTGAATAGCTGAAGTTGTCGGTCACCTCGGCCACGCCCTCAGCGCCATAGCGGAACATCTGGGCGGGCAGGGGGGCGGAGTTGCTGGCATCCTGCCAGTGCTCCAGAGGTTTGATAGCGTCGACGCCGTTGGGGCCGAGGCGCTGGACGATCAGTTTGGTGTAGTTGGTGCGGTCGGAGTTCATCACGGCGAACAGCGAGTCCGTGAACACCGCCGGGGCAATGCCGACTTGCTTGGGCTCGTCGCTTCCGCCACAGCCGCTGAGCAGGGTCGCGGTGAGTGCAGCGCCGATTAGGGTTTTCTTGGTCATGGTCTCTCTCCTTTCTGGGTTTTATCGCTATTGGGTAATTGCTCTTGGGTAGTACCTGGTTGGATAACACCTGGGTTTTCTCGCGCCAGGGCCATGTCGATGCTGGGTACGTGGTGCTCTGGAGGGCCCGAGAAGTTGCTCCGGATCAACTCCGGAGACGCCAGGGCATCGAGGGAGAATTCGAGCCCGTGGCAATTCAGGCAGGTGCCACGGACCATTTTTTCGTTGGGGCGAAGGGTGGCGTTCTGGTTGTGCTGCACCAGGATGACCGCTTCGCCCTGGTATTGGCTTTCCAGTCGTGGCAGATGGCAGCTTGCGCAGGAGACGGCCTGTTCCCGTGGCCGGCCACCGGCGAGGAAGTCGGTCCAGGTCTGGTGATGGGGCGAGCCCTCGAAGGCCAGCGTATGCTCGTCGTCATGGCAGCCCACGCAGGCGTCCACGGCGGCGGCGACGGTATCCTGCCGATGGGGGGCGTGGCAGCTGTTGCAGGTCAGTTCCCGGTGGGCCGCTGATTCCTTCATCGGCTGTCGGGCCTGTCGCGGCGTCATCGCGGACAGTTCCTGGGCCAGCCGCATACCGTGTTTTCCAGCCAGGAAGCCGGCCTGTTCCTGTTGGTGGCAGGTACCGCACACCGAGGTATCCGGATGATTGTTCCAGGAGGCGTTGTCCTCTGGCTGGTGGCAGTTCTGGCAACCGACGTTGGCCTCGCCATGGGCACTTGCGGACCACTCGGCGTGGACATCCTGCCAAGTGTCACTATCCACCTCCACTGGCTTGCGACCGTCAAACGGCTGGGCTTCAATGCCTGCCAACGCCATCATTCGCGCCAGACCGTCGGTGGGCATGCCGGGTTCGGACAGCAGGTCCGGTTCATGGGCGTGGGCCAACAGGAAGTCTTCATAAAGCGCCTGGTTGTCGTGGTAGTTGTGGCAGCCGGAGGAAGCGCAGGTGTCGAACGCCATGCCCTCATGGCTCGGCCGGTCCTCGGCGATGTCCTGGTGGCAGTGCAGGCAAAAATCCTTGGGCTGGGTTACGCCCATGTCGTTGGTGATTTCCAGGGCGTGCTCGGTATGGCAGGCCGCGCAGTAACGGGCGTCGATATTCGCCAGCCGGTTGGCATTGCGGGGGTCGGTGAACTTGCTCTTGGGGTGGCTATCCCTGACTGCTTTCAGTTCATCGCCATGACAATCCATACAGGCGGCCTGGATGGCTTCCCGGTCGCTGAAGGACTCGGTATGGCAGGTGCCGCAACTGAGTTCGATCTGGTAGTGGCCCACGGTGCTTTCGCCGGGCAGGAAATGAGGTTTCTGCGGCTGGGCCAGCAGCTCATAGCCGAGCACCGAGGCCAGTGCCAAGCTTGCAAGAACCCATAGAAACCAGACAGCAGACTTAGCCATAGTGGGCCCTAGAAGTAGTACACGGTGAAAATGTGAAACCCCAGCAGTACCGGCAGGGGCCAGGCGGCAATCAGGTGGCTCATCGCCAGCCGCCGCTTCCAGGCCTTGAGGCGCAGGCTCGGGTTGGCGGGCTCGAACGCCGCGAGGCAGGAGGTCAGCCCTCCGAGGGCAATCAACGCCACGGCCGTGCTGAACAGGTAGAAGTTCAGGTTGGCACTGTCCTGGAGGCCGGTATGAACCAGCAACAGGGTCGCCATCGACAGGGTCAGTACCAGGTGGAGGTTGCGGGCCAGGACAAACTTGCGTGCCCAACCCCGCGGACCTCGTTTGCTGGCACTCACCACCAGGCTCAAGACCATCAGGCCCAGCAGGGTGTAGCCGGTCCACTGGCGGGCGGTCGCGTCGGTCCACAGCTGCAGCCACTGCGGATCCTGAATGCTGTGCCTGACCGGGAAAGCGGGTAACGCCAGGTAGAGCAGCAGGTAGACCAGGGAAAGCATTCCGGCGATCAAGGGCAGCCTGGCAATGGCGCCCGTTTCCGGCTGCTGTTCTGCCAGTTTCGCCACCAGGGGGCGGCAACTTCCACAGACCTGGGCGGCGCCACTGCGGGCGCAGATGTCGTCAACGGAAAGGTCCTGTCGGGCCAGTGCCCGGATATCCGCCACCGGAATCTGCCGGCAGTTGCAGACGATGGCGGCGTCGTCGAAGCTGTCTCCGCCCGGGGTGGCGATATCTCCCGTCAGGTGGAACTGCCAGCGTTGCCAGGGCCAGATCCTGGCCTGCTTCGCCGCCAGGGCCTGGATGCCCTGGAATCCGGGCCATTCGCCAACGCCGCTGACGCCGAGCAGGCGTCCACGATGTAGCTTCAGGGCGCGATAGTGGCGGTCGGTGGTGTGCTTGAGGGTGCAGTCGATATAACCTGGATTGTACTCACTCACGGTACCGGCGCTGTAAACCGGCACGCCGGTCACCTTGAGGGAGCTGGCCAGCAGCGATCCGGTATAGTCGCCTTCACCCGTGCTGAGCAGTTGGGCGAGGGAGGCGGCCTGTTCCAGGCCGGGGCCGACAAGGCCGTAAATCTGGCCGCGATGTTCGGCGCATTCACCAATGGCGAAGATGTCCGGCCGACTGGTTCGCAACTGATCATCAATGCGAATGCCGGTGCCCACGGAAATGCCGGCGGCACGGGCGAGCTCGATGTTGGGGCGGATGCCGGTGGCATACACCACCGTGTCACATTCCAGCTGTTCTCCACCCCTGAGCTTGATGAGTTCCACCCGGCTGTTGCCGCCGATGGATTCCACTGTCGTGTTGACCCGAATCTGAAGGCGTTCGTTCACCAGGGACTTGGCCAGCCGTTCGCTGGCGGTCTGGTCAAGCTGGCGGTTCATCAGATAAGGCGCGTGGTGGATGAGGGTGACCCGGGTGCCGTAGCGGGCCATGCCTTTGGCGGCCTCGATGCCGAGCAGGCCGCCACCGATAACGACGCAATGGCGACAACGGGCATGCCGCGACATCAGCGCTTGTGCGTCTTTCAGGTCCCGGAAGGTATAGACCCCGGTAAGCCCCCGCCCGGGGGTGTCGGGCAGGTGAGGGCGGGAGCCGAGGGCCAGTATGAGCTGGTGGTACTCATAGTGGTTGCCCAGGTGGTCGGTAACGGTCTTGTGTTCCGCGTCTATCCGGTTGATTTCAAATCCGAAATGACAAGCGGTGTCGGGCGCAGTGGAAACGGGGGTCAGCAGCGATTCATAGCTGGCCTCCCCCTGGATCAGGCTGGACAACGCCACCCGATTGTAAGGCTGGCTCTCCTCACGGCCGAAAATCATAACGGGTCGGGTCAGTTCCCGGCGTCTGAGCTCGGTCAGGCAATGCAGACCAACAGGGCCGTTGCCCACAATAATAATGGGTTTGTCACCCTGGACCACGGCCCCGGGAGGGGCTGAGGCAGGGGCCGGGAAATGCGAACCCATAGGGTATTTACTCCTTTGCAAAACCCAACAAAAAAAGGTCCACCTCCGCTAAAGCAGAGTGGACCTCGTTGCCCGTAGTCAAATAGTTTGTTCCCCGATAAAAGGGGTATTTAGAAGCTTTGGTAAATTGAGGCCATCATTGGCCCGTTGTCTATTGTCTGGTTTAGCAAGCGATGTGCCACATGAGCAAAGGTACAGAAAAACAAAGGGATAGGTCGGAGAGGGCGGCGGTTGCCGGAAAGTGGCAGGGGTGACAATGGGGCAGCTGGTGCAGTCCATGCGCCGTCCTGAGGCATCTGTTTCGGGAAGGTAGCCGGCAGGCTCCTGATCGCCGGTCAGTGCAGGTCCGTGCCGTCCGTGGCTAACCAGGCACTGCCGTTAGAAGGGTTTGATGCAGGATTCCTAGCGGAACTTGCGGAGCCTTTGAATCAGCGAAGAGGTGTCCCAACGTTCACCACCCATGGCCTGGACGTCGCTGTAGAACTGGTCCACCAGGGCGGTAACCGGCAGCGAGGCGTTGATCTTGCGGGCCTCGTCCAGGCAGATGGCGAGATCCTTGCGCATCCAGTTCACCGCGAAGCCATAATCGAACTTGCCGTCGATCATCGTGCCGGAGCGGTTTTCCATCTGCCAGGACTGAGCCGCCCCCTTGGAAATCACATCCACCACCTTGCGTACATCAAGCTCGGCCTGTTCGGCGAAATGCAGGGCTTCAGAAAGGCCCTGGACCAGTCCCGCAATGGCAATCTGGTTGACCATTTTGGTTTTCTGGCCACTGCCAGCTGGCCCCATCAGGTTAAGGGCTCTTGAGTAGCATTCAAGAATGGGCTTTGCCCGTTCAAATATCTGTGGTTCGCCACCGCACATGATGGTGAGCTGACCATTCTCGGCACCTTGTTGGCCGCCGGAAACCGGCGCATCGATAAAGCCCTGGTTCCTTGCTTTCGCTGATTGTGCGAGCTGTTCAGCGATGCCTGCGGATGCGGTGGTATGGTCCACCAGAATGGCGCCTTCGGGGGCGTTGGAAATGATGCCCTCGCTACCCTCATATACGGCTA
Source organism: Marinobacter sp. (assembly GCA_022014155.1). GTDB lineage: Bacteria > Pseudomonadota > Gammaproteobacteria > Pseudomonadales > Oleiphilaceae > Marinobacter. The sequence continues at coordinate 5,675 of JAKLLS010000139.1, forward strand.
GCAGATCCTTGTCTGCCCCCACGCATGTCAGCACGATGTCGGCATTCTGAACGGCTTCGGCTATGGATTGGCAGGCGGCGCCTGAATAATCATTTGTCCAGGCTTCGGCCTTGGAGAATGTTCGGTTCCAAACACTGACGTTAAAACCGGCTTTTGCCAAGTGTCCTGCCATGGGGTAACCCATGACGCCCAGTCCGATAAAGGCAGCTGTGGTGGTCATTCATCCTCTCCTGAACGTCGTTTTAGTTGCGTTAACTTATCATAGGCTCCTTACTCCACGCACAAAAAAAGGCCGCTGAGACAGCGGCCTTTCAGGGTTCCGGTTTCCCGGGCGATTACTTCTTCTCGTAATTGCGGCTTTCGGGACCGGTATACAGCTGGCGCGGACGGCCAATGCGGTAGTCGCCGGACACCATCTCGTTCCAGTGGGAGAACCAGCCGATGGTGCGTGACATGGCAAAGATCACGGTGAACATGGACGTGGGGATACCGATGGCCTTGAGGATCAGGCCGGAGTAGAAGTCCACGTTCGGGTACAGCTTGCGCTTGACGAAGTATTCGTCTTCCAGTGCGATCTTCTCCAGGCGCTGGGCGATCTTCAGCAGCGGATCGTTTTCCAGGCCCAGCTCGCTCAACACTTCGTGAGCTGTTTCCGCCATCACTTTGGCGCGTGGGTCGAAGTTCTTGTAAACCCGGTGGCCAAAGCCCATCAGGCGGAACGGGTCGTCCTTGTCCTTGGCCTTGGCGATGAATTTCTCAATGTTCTTCTCATCACCGATTTCTGCCAACATGTCCAGAACAGCTTCGTTGGCGCCGCCGTGAGCCGGGCCCCACAGAGCAGCAATGCCGGACGCAATACAGGCGTATGGGTTGGCGCCGGTGGAGCCGGCCAGGCGCACGGTAGAAGTTGACGCATTCTGCTCGTGATCGGCGTGCAGGATGAAGATCTTGTCCATGGCTTTCGCCAGGATCGGGTTCGGCTTGTACTCTTCACAGGGTACGCCAAACATCATCTGCAGGAAGTTCTCCGAATAGGAGAGGTCGTTGCGTGGGTACATGAACGGCTGACCGATGCTGTACTTGTAGCACCATGCCGCGATGGTCGGCATTTTTGCAATCAGGCGGTGTGCAGTGATCTCACGCTGGTGTGCGTCAGTGACGTCCATCTGGTCGTGGTAGAAGGCGGACAGGGCGCCGACAACACCACACATGATTGCCATCGGATGCGCATCCCGGCGGAAGCCCTGGAAGAAGTTGCGCATCTGATCGTGCAGCATGGTGTGGTTTTTGATGGTGTCGTGGAACTTCCTGTTTTCTTCTGCGGTCGGCAGCTCGCCTTTCAGCAGGAGGTAGCAGACTTCCAGGTAGTCGGAGTTTTCCGCCAGTTGTTCGATGGGGTAGCCGCGGTGAAGCAGCACGCCGTTGGCGCCATCGATGTAGGTAATCTTGGATTCGCAGGCTGCGGTGGATACAAAACCCGGATCGTAGGTAAATACGCCTTCCTGGACCAGACTCCGTACGTCGATTACGTCGGGGCCGACGGTGCCTGAGTAAACCGGTAGCTCAATGGACTTGTCACCCACCGAGAGCGTGGCTTTCCTGTCGGTCATGGTGCTCTCCTATATATCAGCTTTGACAGCTTTTCAGTATTTGGATGCGCTAGAAGGCGCGTATTATCGCAAAACTGGCGGCAAAATATAGGGCGTTGGCTTTTTTTGTCAATGGAAGAGGGCGGAAAAACCATTATTTGACATTCCGTGTAAATGAGGGAATACACGAATAAGGCCGTTTTCAGGGCAGAATTAAATTTGTCAATAATTCTTATAGCCGGTGCGAGGCCCCTGATTACAGGCGCTTGGGCGCGTTGCGCGTTTGTAATTAACAGGGGTACTCCTTATAATCCCTAGCCCGGAATCGATGATAGATCTTGTCTGGGCGTCTTCCAACGTCGGTGGCGCCGGACGGGCAGGGTGTATTCTTCCTCCTGAGCAATCGTGTGCCGGTTTTGTATCAGCATACCGATCCTTACATACCAACTATCTGCACCGGTCATTTCGACCGATTGTGGAACCAAGAGAGAGTGTGAGAGCGCTGTGAATAGCAAACGACCAGTTAATCTCGATCTCAGCAAGTTTCATTTTCCGCTGCCAGCCATTACGTCCATATTGCACCGTATCAGCGGCATCATCATTTTTGTTGGTGTTGCGTTCCTGCTTTACGGACTTCAGCTTTCCCTGTCCGGGGAAGAAGGCTTCAGTCGCGTCAATGAATTGCTGGACAGCTTCCTTGCAAAGCTGATCATCTGGGGCATCTTGTCTGCTCTGCTTTACCACCTGGTGGCAGGTATCAAACACCTGTTGATGGATATGGGCATTGGTGAAGAGCTAGAAAGTGGCCGCCTCGCCGCGAAGATCACGATTGTGGTTTCCGTCATTCTCATCGTTCTGGCAGGAGTCTGGGTATGGGCAGCGTAAACAGCGTAACGAATCTGGGCCGTAGTGGCGTTTATGATTGGTTGATTCAGCGTGTTACCGCCTATGTGCTGGCACTCTACACACTGTTCCTGCTGGGCTTTATGGTGTTCAGCGACGTAAATTATGAGACCTGGTCGGCACTGTTCGGACAGACCTGGTTCCGCATCTTTACCCTGATGGCACTGCTTTCTATCGGTGCCCACGCCTGGGTAGGGCTCTGGACCGTCACAACCGATTACATCAAGGCCATGGCGCCGCGTTTCCTGGTTCAGGCGGCTTGTGGTCTGACCATGTTCGTCTATGTGGTCTGGGGCATTCAGATTCTTTGGGGGCTTTAATCAATGGCTAATATCAAGACCATGTCTTACGACGCGATTGTTATCGGTGGTGGCGGTGCCGGTATGCGAGCCGCCCTGCAGCTGACCGAGTCAGGCGTCAACACTGCGTGTATCACAAAAGTATTTCCGACCCGTTCCCACACGGTGTCTGCCCAGGGTGGTATCACCTGCGCCATCGCCAGCGCTGATCCCAACGATGACTGGCGCTGGCATATGTATGACACCGTCAAAGGCTCAGACTACATCGGCGACCAGGATGCCATTGAGTACATGTGCTCGGTAGGTCCTCAGGCCGTTTTCGAGCTGGAGCACATGGGGCTGCCGTTTTCCCGTACCGAGC
>JAKLLS010000140.1 GCA_022014155.1 Marinobacter sp.
GGCAGACCGACAGCGTCAGGTCAAAATCACCCAGGCCGAGTTGCAGGACTTCCTGCGGTGCCTGTTCTTCAATAATGGAGGTGACAAACGAGGTATGTGGTTGGTCTGGAGTCATGGTTCTGTCTGATGCTGCCTGTGTTCGTCGGAAACGGACGGTCGGGCTGGGCATGGTAGCGGTGCCCCCAAGCAAATCCCTTGGCTTGGGGCCACAAATTTCGCGGTCAGTGCCGCGAGTCAGGAGAGTAAAGTGGGGGCATTATGCGCTCTCAGGCCGCTTAAATCGTTTGCGGGCCTGCTCGACTTTTTCTCTAAATACACATGCATCAGAGTGGTTGTTGACGAGCCCCATTGCTTGCATAAACGCATAGACGGTAGTAGGGCCGACAAATTTCCACCCCTGCTTTTTTAAAGCTTTTGACAGTGCAACAGACTCCTCCGAAGTAGAAGCCGTCTGTGGTTCTGGCAAATCATCCTTTCTGGGTTCGAAGCGCCAGAAGAAAGCTGCGAGCGATCCTTCCTGCTTCACTAGCTCACAGGCTCTGTTGGCATTGTTTATTACGGCTTCAATCTTCCCCCGATGCCGAACAATGCCTTCATCTAACAATAATTTTTCGATATCCGCCTCACTAAACTTCGCTACTTTGTTGAAGTCGAAATTTAAAAATGCAACACGAAAGTTATCCCGCTTAGCAAGAATGGTTCGCCAGCTTAATCCGGACTGAAAACTTTCGAGGCATAACTTCTCAAATAGCCTGACATCATTATCAACAGGGTAACCCCACTCTGCATCGTGATATTCAAAGAAGTCCGGGGCCGCCGAACACCAGCTACACCGCAACCTGCCATCAGGACCTTTAACAGTAGAGTTCATCGTCGGTTCCCCCGCTGTCAGTCCAGAAGAAAGCTCAGCCGCTCATCGGCCTTCTTTGGTTCAATTTCAAGTATTTCTGCGGTCACAATATTCTCAGCCACAAACGGGTCTTCGCTAACACGACCCTCAAGGGCCTCTCGCGATACGCCATGAGCAATCACCGATCCGCCAAGGCCCGGCTGGAGACTGCCGACCATCAGAAAAATGCCGTCTTCAAAGCCTTTTCTTATCCATTGATTGTGTCCTTCCATGAATGCACCTGCCTGGCTCTTATTCTCAGAAAACCGCAAAATTACGACAAACATCAAAGCACCTCCGATTGTGTATTGTTTGTACTTTCAACTGAGGTCAGCCAGTCATTCAGGCGACTTACCTCGCTCCTGATGAATCCTTCATCCTGGAAGGCACTGGCTAACGTCGCCACTCCCTGGCTAAACGCCAAGAGATGCATGGCCAATTCATCAGCATCATTGAGACGGCCAAGCTGCTCAAACTGTCGTCGCAACCAGGTCCTGAATAGCGTAAATAGCTCGTTAGCATTGTCTTTGCTTGGATGATCCAGCTTGGCAAGTTCGGTACAGAGAGTACCGACCGGGCAGCCATAGTGTTTTATCTTGGCTCGGTTCATCACCAGGATATTGATAAAGCAGCGAATTCGGCTAGCGGGTGTGTCTCCCTCGATCTCCCAGCCATCCAGCATTGCGTTCGTGCGGAACAGGCGGAGATTGATCACGGCATCAAGAATTTCGTCTTTGGATTTGAAGTGGTAGTAGAAATTTCCTCGTGAAATACCAACAGCTTCTGCAATTTGTGAGAAGGAAGTGTGCTCGAAGCCCTGTTCGTAGAACAGTTGATCCGCAGCATCCACGATCTGTTTTCTTGTCTGTTTGTTACCCATCGACGCATTCCCGAATATTCTGCCGAACTCAATAGGACGGCCGTCCTAAATGGAAAAGTAGGACAAGCGACCTAGTAGGTCAAGCACAGTGACAAGAGAGTTGGTTGGGGAGGCGTTGGCATCCGTGTCATTGAAATCGCGGAGCAGGAATGTCCTTGTTGTTAACGCCACTGCACCGGGGAAAGTGCAGCGTCGGCTGGATTTGATAGTTAGCGGTAAATCGCCAGCTCACGCTCATGCCTGGCAGTGTCTGGATCGTCGACGGGTTCCATCGCTTCAATCTGAGCAACGTATTCTGGAGGCAAGCCATTCTCACGAGCCCCAACCAAGACGTGCTTCTGATACCATTGATAGGGCTTCAGTTGGGGATCTACTGTTGTAGCGAAATACATCAAAGCGGTTAACCGTTCTTGATCCGTAGTGACCTCCACTTCTTTCTCATCATAGCCAGAGCCCAGCCCTTCTTCTCGATCTAGGGCCGGCTTTTCGCTACCCGAAATCTCATACACCACCCCAATAACGCGGTCTTCGGGGTTGCCGGTTTCCTCCGCGTCACATTTCCCGGAGCCATCTTTGCTGACCTTGTGGAATCGAAGCCGATGAGCTGGCAAAGTCGCTACGGCCACAAATCTGGCTGATGGTGCCCGATCCTGTAGTCTCGCGAGCGACATATTAGAACCATACGAGAAACAGAGCACGAATCCTCCTTACCGCTAGACATTATGACTCCCCATCGGGAGGCTGCCCCCGCTTCATGCGCGAGTACCAGTTTCACCCCGGACAGAAAACCCGACTCACGCTGGCCTGGCTTGTTGAGCGGCTTCACGGAAACGAAAACATATTGACGAGTAGTCCGTTCGGGTCGGGATCCACTGTCGGCCTGTTGACCTGCTCCCGGTATGTAATTCTCTTCTAGTGTTTATCTGCAGAGGGGGATCAAGGATTTCAACGGCATCACGCCATTCGGGGAATTGTGTCCTGATAATATACAAGACGTTTAACTTCTCATCTGCCAGGAGATCGAAGCGTTCCCACATCAGTTTTGAATATTGAGTTCAGCGGATGTAGCAACTTCAAGGTTCTGCCCAAATTCGGGCTTTAACAGTTCATACGGTCCCGAGTCTCTCGCAACTCCGATTGTATACGGCTTTAAATCCTGGAGCGTCGTATACGTAATACGCTTGCCCTTCTTTTTAAAAAAGACAAGTTCAGTGGTGAGGAATGGGTGTGTGTAGGTAAAAAACTGTGTACGTTCCTCCGTATACCACGCCCCTAGCACGCCATCATAGCGCCCCTTCTTCGCCATATTGAATGCCCGTGCCCACGGCAGCCAATGCAGTTCAAGCGCATACCCGCTTCGTTCAAATGCCTTTCTGACAATCTCGACCGCCACTCCACCATTGGGTAAGGTCTCGCTATAGTAGGGTTCCCAATGTTCGCCGATACCCAGAACAACCGTCGGAGGATTTTCTTCGTGTGCCGTGACGGGTTCATCCGCAAGCAGCCTCGTCCCTCCCCCCAGCAGCATCACTGCGACGACTAACGCAACGAGAGGGATTCTGCTTTTCTTGACGATGCCATACGTGCCTGACAACCGAATGTCCCTCATATTTCCCCCACTCCTCAACATGATCCTGATAACGCACCTATGTCATGCGTATCGGGGGAAGTCCAGGTTGGCCGCTGGCGCGGCCAGAAAATGACTATTGCCTATTGATTTCGAGAAGGCTCATATGGGTTATACATGAGTTTCCTCCGGAATCTGAGCCAATAGGTCAGTAACCCCGATATCCACTCCCGCCTGTGATAGCAACGTAGAAACCTGCCCTCGATGGTGAGTCTGATGGTTAAAGAAATGAAGAACGAGGCTGGAATACCGTTTGTTGGCAGGCGTCCCTTTGATGTCGTGGTAGCTGAGAACGAAATCGAGATCACTTTCGGATAGCTCGGCTATCCAGTTGATAATCTGGCAATCCAACCAGATCCGCTGCTCAGATAAGCTACCAAGATCGTCAAAGAGTATCTGATCCAGGCTCGTCGGATTTTGAAGATCAGCTACCTCCCGCAACGAGTTCAGGCAGGATGGATGGGTAGCAAACCGTTTGAGCCAGATGGTATCAGCAACGAAGATGTGATTCAGAGTGCCCAGGATGGAGCTAAAAAAGGCCCCACGGTCTATGCTCAGATCTGTTGCAGAGAGGTGTCCTGCAGCCTCATAGACCTTTGAGTTCATCCACTGATTGTAGGTGGCTAGCAAATCAAAGTGATTTTTCAGGCTCATCAGGGTTCCTTCTCATGTATAACCGCCGCGCAGCACGCGAGGCTTCGGAATAGAGGCGAAGCCGCAATGCAGTGGGCGTCGCGTGTCTGGTCTTGTTAATTGCCAATGGTCACCCCCGCATCCAGAACCCAACAGCGATCATTGTGCGTGTAGCCAATCTGACCATAGTACGAGTTGGCTGCCGGCGCCCCGACAGGTGCGTCCGAAAACAGCCTCTGGTTATGTGATACGTAAACGATTTGTGTCGAGTTACTCCTTGCGTTACCGCGTAAAGTCGTCGACTTCATCATATACCGTCACTGAAATGCGCTCGCCTATCTCTCGCATACCCACCATCTCCGACGGGTTCTCCGCCACCCAGAAGGCCTTCCAACTTTCTACCGAATCCCACTTCGCTACTGTCAGAACTTCAGTTTTATCTTCGGGACTACGGAGCATGAAGCTTCCCAACGCTCCTGGCACAGTCTCGTGTATGTTGTTCGTAGTACGAGTCCACACCTCTTTGAAGTTTGCAAAATTCTCTTCCTTTACTCTCCAACGGTAAACTACTCGAATCACTTTGCCTCCCTTCTCATATAACGCCAGCAGTTAAATGCTCACTTTCCACGACAGTGCCTATCGTAGAAGTTTAATAAAAAAGTGTCGCTTTCTTCGTTAGTTGCGAACCAGTCATACCCAAACCAGTTGTCCCAGCCGGACTCGATAACCAGCTTACCTCGATGAAACCTTGGATGGACTGCCTCATCCGTTATCGGTGGCACATAGGGCCCCCAACGATAAAAGCCATAGCGAAACATAAGAAGCAGGCTGACTTTCCACGAGCGCCAGAACGAGAAGGTTGAAATCTCAACTCTTCCGCTTGCGCTCTCTCTTATCTCGAATCCCTTGCTCATGGCTTCTTGTGACATTTAACAGCAGTTAGATAGAGCGCCTCGATTTTGCAAAAACGTGACAGCTTCATTACTCCCATTTCCCCGCCGGTCAGAGCTCTATCTAAAAATCTATAAAACAACAGGTTAGCCCATCACTCACCAAGCTGCCATGTAATCGCGTGACCTCTTCTTTTCACGCATTCAATCATTAGGCACGAAAAAGCACGATGCTCAAAGACCAGGGCGCCTTTCCGGTAAAGGTGAGGTTACAGCTTCGGCCCGAATTGCTGCACGGCGCAGCTTTCACTGACCTCAATGCCGCTGTAATGTGAGGAATAGAATCTTACCGGATAGCCATCTCCGCATCGTGCCCATCACCACATCTGAGTCCCAATACCATGAGTATCGTCAAGCGCCTGCTGGAGCGTTCTCCCAGTCTTTTAAACCATTCATACCGGTTGAATGGCAAACCTTTCGATCCGACTACAAGCCTTGCGCCCCCTGAAGGACGCAAACGTAGCTGGGTGCATTACGGGGTCATGGTTCCGGACTTGCCGGCGCCTCATCACACCTTCAATGTGCTGTCGATTGTAGGCACTCCTGGCGCCACGGTGTTTGATAACGATTTCGCTGTAAAAACCACACCCCAGGATACCGCCTACCTGCTATCGACGATGGCGTCATTGCCGGCCGGGCAGTTCCGCAGTTATAGCATTGAGCAGGAGTGCGAGTTCTCACCCGACGGCACCAGTCTTCGCTTCGGTCATGATCTGGTGATTGAGGGCTGCTACCCGTACTGGACCGTCACACGTACGTTGCCGGGCACCACCATCCAGCTCTCACTCGAAGCCACGGGTTGTGTTTCTCGCTTTGCCCATATTCCCGGCCTGTACAATCATTGGAGCCTGCTCAGTCGTTACTCTGGCACCATCGGCCACAACGGTGAGAAAACGGAGGTCAGTGGGCTGTGTACCTTCGAGTATGCCGCCGGCGTTGGCACATACAGTCTGCCCGGGCGCTCTTTTCCCTTGGCTCACAAGATTCCGCTCAACTACTTCACCTATCAGATAATCAATCTGGATGAGTCGACACAAATCCTGCTGGTGACGGTGCTTCTGCCGGGAGATGTTCCCGTCCAGAAGTCCATTTACATTCGGAGTCTGAACGATCTGGGGGAGGTCTATACCCGTAACGTCGACTTCACCGTGACCGAGTTCCAGCAGGAGCTTTCGATAACGCCGGATGGCTTCTCCATGAATCTGCCGCGGTGTTTCCGCTGGTATGCCGAGGATAACGAGGGTAATGAGTTGCTGTCGTTGGATTGCACCGTACAAGGTGAATATGAATATGGCTTGGGAGCCGGGTACACCAGTTGGTATGGGTTTGACGGGGTCGTCAAACGCAAGCCGGTATCGGGCCAGGGTTATCTGGAATTTATCGATCGCCGGCCGAATCAATAAGGGGGTGGGGCTGTTACAAGCCACAAAAAAAGCGCCGTGCTCAAGGAGCAGGGCGCTTTTTCAGTAAAGGCGGGCCTTATGCTTTTGGCCCGGCCTCTACAATCGCGTCAGAGACGTCGAACTTCTTGAAGTTCTCGACGAACTGGCCGATCAGTTCGGCGGCCTTGGCGTCGTAGTCTTCGGTGCTGGCCCAGGTGTTGCGCGGGTTCAGCAGGTTGCTGTCTACGCCGGGCACGCTGACCGGAACGCTCAGGTTCAGGGTGGGCAGGTGCTCGGTTTCGGCATCGTCCAGGTCGCCGTTCTGGATGGCGCTGATGATGCCGCGGGTGGTCGGGATGCTGAAGCGCTCACCGACACCGTAGGAGCCACCGGTCCAGCCGGTGTTGACCAGGAAGACCTTGCTGCCGAATTCGTCCATGCGCTTCATCAGCAGTTCGGCGTAAACGCCGGCCGGGCGCGGGAAGAACGGTGCGCCGAAGCAGGTGGAGAAGGTGGACTTCAGCTTGGAGGATGAGCCCATTTCAGTGGAGCCTACCAGCGCGGTGTAGCCACTCAGGAAGTGGTAGGCCGCGGCTTCCTTGCTGAGGATGGACACGGGCGGCAGTACGCCGGTCATGTCGCAGGTCAGGAATACAATGTGAGATGGCTCGCCGGCGCGGTTCTCGATCACCCGCTTCTCAACGTGCTCCAGCGGGTAGGCGCAGCGTGAGTTTTCGGTGAGGGAGACATCGGTGTAATCCGGCTCGCGGGTTTCCGGGTCGATCATCACGTTTTCGACGATGGCGCCGAAGCGGATGGCGTCCCAGATAATCGGTTCGTTCTTCTGGCTCAGGTCGATACACTTGGCGTAGCAGCCACCTTCGATGTTGAAGACGGTGCCGGGGCCCCAGCCGTGCTCGTCGTCACCGATCAGGAAGCGCTCGGGATCGGCGGACAGGGTGGTCTTGCCGGTGCCGGACAGACCGAAGAACAGGCAGGTTTCGCCGTCTTCGCCAACGTTGGCGGAGCAGTGCATCGGCAGTACGTCTTTCTCGGGCAACAGGAAGTTCTGCACCGAGAACATCGCCTTTTTCATCTCACCGGCGTAGTGCATGCCGGCCAGCAGTACCTTGCGCTTGGCGAAGTTGAGGATTACGCAGCCGTCGCTGTTGGTGCCGTCACGCTCGGGCACGCACTGGAAGTTGGCGGCGTTGAGGATCTGCCATTCCTGTTTGTCGGACGGGTTGTAGCTATCCGGACGGATGAACAGGTTGCGACCGAACAGATTCTGCCAGGCGGTTTCGGTGGTCATCTTCACCGGCAGATAGTGTTCCGGGTCGGAGCCGACGTGTACGTTGGAGACAAAGCGGTCTTTTTCCGCAATGTAGGCTTCAACACGATCCCAGAGGGCATCGAACTTGTCAGCGTCGAATGGACGGTTGATCGGACCCCAATGGATATCGTCAGCCGTGCTGGGCTCCTCGACGATAAAGCGGTCCATCGGGGAACGGCCGGTGCGTTCGCCAGTGCGGACGACCAGTGAACCGTTGGATGCCAGTTGGCCTTCACGTCTTTCCAGTGCCAGCTCGACCAGTCGTGCTGAACTCAGATCATTATAAGTGTTACTCACTTCGACCTCGCCCTTGGGGTGTCTTCAAGATTGCTCAGGCCGCCCCCTTAAAAATTGACGGAAATCTGAGCAATCGGGTCAATTCAGGCGCGCTATTATGCCAGAGACGCCGGTAAAAAACGACTGCCCCAAAAGCCGCGCCAATACTGGCGTTGGGGCTAATTAGTTCCGGCCTCAGTGTAACGTATGGCCGGTGAAAAGATGATCAATGTCATTTCTATCGAAGCAATAGTGAGCATGACAGAACTGGCAATCCATTTCGATGCTGCCCTGTTCTTCCAGGATGCTGTAGCACTCTTCCTGACCAATACCTTCCAGTGCGCCCAGGGTGCGTTCCCGTGAGCAGCTGCAGTGGAAGATGACCGGTTCGGCGCCGAACACGCGCACGGTTTCTTCGTGGAACAGACGGTGCAGCAGGGTTTCGCTGTCCAGTTCCAGCAGTTCCTCCGCTTCCACGGTGCGGGCCAGGTGGTTGATCCGGTCCCACAGGTCGTCATCGTGATCGCTGGCTCCCGGCAGGCGCTGCAGCAGCAGGCCGGCGCAGCGCTGCTCGTCGGCAAAGATGAACAGGCTGGTGGCCAGTTGTTCCGAGCGCAGGAAATATTCTTCCAGGCAGCCCGCCAGAGTGTCTGCTTCCCGGGGGACGACGCCCTGGTAACGCTGGCCTTGGTCCGGGGTGATGGTGATGGCCATACGGCCCTGGCCCAGTAGGTCGTGGAAGCTGTCTTCCATCACCGCGTGTTCGTCGAAGCGCGCCAGGCCGC
>JAKLLS010000141.1 GCA_022014155.1 Marinobacter sp.
CTGAAGGTGTCGGCAACAAAGACATCAACACCATCGCCGGTGACGCCTCGGAAGGTCTGCTGGTGACCCTGCCACCGAGTTTCGATGAAAAAGAAGAGAACCAGAGCCTGGTCCAGGCTTTCGAAGCAAAAGGTGAGGATCCCTCCGGCCCGTTCGTGCTGACCTCCTACACAGCCGTCCAACTCATTGCCGACGGCATTGAGCAAGCTGGTTCAACAGATCCCTTTGAGGTCGCGGCAGCTCTGCGCAGCGGCTCATTCGATACCCCGATCGGCACTGTCGAATATGACGAAAAGGGTGACATGAAGTCATTTGAATTCGTGGTATACGAATGGCATTCAGATGGCAGCAAAACTCCGGTAAACTGAGCCGAAATCGTTAACAAACGGTAACAATGAGAACACCTTCTCACCGCGATCCGGGAGAAGGTGTTTTTCTAGGCTCCTGTTGATCCTTCCCGCACCCGCGCCGGCACCCCGGAGCGTTAGGTGTGGTCAGTGGAGGGGGCAGGCTTTCGGAGTCCCATAACAATGCAAGATCTCCTTTATTTCCTGCAACAGCTCATTAACGGGCTGACGATCGGGAGCACCTATGCCCTGATCGCCATCGGCTACACGATGGTTTACGGCATCATTGGCATGATCAACTTCGCCCATGGTGAGATTTACATGATCGGTGCCTACACCGCACTGATTGCCATCACCGGGCTTGCCGCCCTTGGTATCGCCTGGCTTCCGCTGATACTCATCGTAGCCCTTGTCTGCGCCATGATTGTCTCCAGCTCGATGGGTTGGGCCGTGGAAAGGGTCGCCTATCGGCCGGTCCGTGGACGCCACCGGCTGATTCCACTGATTTCCGCCATTGGCATGTCCATTTTCCTTCAGAACTACGTCCACCTGGCCCAGGGATCCCGCAACATTGGTTTTCCCGCACTGATTGAAGGTGGATTCCGCTTCGGCAGCGCAGACTCATTCCAGACGTCCATTTCCTACATGCAGATTACGATCTTCATCACCACGCTGATCTGCATGACCTTACTGTCACTGTTTATATCCCGTTCACGAATTGGCCGTGCCTGCCGCGCCGTCTCCCAGGACCTGGGTATGGCCAGCCTGCTGGGCATTGACACTAATCGCATCATCTCGGCCACCTTCGTAATTGGCGCCGCACTGGCGGCGGTCGCCGGCCTGCTGTTGGGCATGTATTACGGTTCCATCGACCCACTGTTCGGGTTTATCGCCGGGTTGAAAGCCTTTACCGCGGCGGTGCTTGGTGGCATCGGCAGCATCCCCGGCGCCATGCTTGGTGGCCTCATCCTCGGGGTCGCCGAGAGCATGACCTCCGGCTATCTCAGCGGGGAATACAAGGACGTGGTGTCTTTCGGTCTGCTGATACTCATTCTTCTCTTCAAGCCTACCGGGCTGCTCGGTAAACCGGAGGTGGAAAAGATCTGATGGCTGCACATAACCTGAAACACGCACTGTTCTGCGCCATTATCACGCTGATCATTGCGTATCCAATCCTTGGCTTTAACCTGGTAGCGTCGGGAACGAACATCATTCTGGAAGGAGCCACGACCCAGACTGTTATTTCGGTCCTGTTGGCTGCGGTGGTGGTCTTTCTTTTCCAGCTGTTCCGCGACAACATCATGGCGTTGCTCGGCAAAGCCCCGGCGCTCAACCCTCTGGCCAACCGCCAGCCCATGGAGCAGAGCAGACGGCTGAAGCTGGAATCCACCATCCTGACCCTGATCATCATCGGGGCGCTGATCTGGCCGTTCTTTGTTTCCCGGGGGTCAGTCGATCTGGCCACTCTGGTGCTGATCTACATCATGCTGGCCCTGGGCCTCAACGTCGTAGTCGGGCTCGCCGGGCTGCTGGACCTGGGCTACGTCGCCTTCTATGCCGTCGGCGCCTACACCTTCGCCCTGCTATCCCAGTATTACGGGGTCTCCTTCTGGTTTGCACTCCCCATTGGTGCCCTGCTGGCCGCAACGTTTGGACTGGTACTGGGGTTCCCGGTGCTCCGGCTCAGGGGCGATTACCTGGCGATTGTGACCCTCGGATTCGGCGAAATTATCCGCATTCTTTTGAATAACATGACCAGCCTCACCGGCGGTCCCAACGGCATCGGCGGCATTCCCGACCCCACACTGTTTGGCATGGAATTCGGTCGGCGCGTCAAGGAAGAAGGCAACACCTCTTTCCACGAAACCTTTGGCATTGCCTACAGCAGCGAACACAAAATCATCTTCCTGTATCTCATCGCGCTGGTTCTTGCTGTCATCACCGCACTGGTGATCCGGCGCCTGATGCGCATGCCAGTTGGTCGCGCCTGGGAAGCCCTGCGTGAAGACGAAATCGCTGCCCGTTCGCTGGGGCTGAGCCGCACGTCGGTAAAACTGTCAGCGTTCACTATTGGCGCCTTCTTTGCCGGCTTTGCGGGTACTGTGTTCGCATCCAAGCAGGGCTTCATCAGCCCGGAATCATTCGTCTTCCTGGAATCCGCCATTGTCCTGGCCATCGTGGTACTCGGGGGCATGGGCTCGCAGCTTGGCGTTATTCTTGCCGCCATTGCGGTCACCATCCTGCCGGAACTGGCCCGGGAGTTTTCCGAATACCGGATGCTGATCTTCGGTGCCGCCATGGTACTGATGATGGTCTGGCGCCCGCAGGGTCTGATGCCCATGCGCCGCATCCATATCGAACTGGAAAAACAGGAGTAACGGACGATGCTTGAAGTACAGAATCTGTCCATGCGCTTTGGCGGACTCCTGGCGGTCGATCAGGTTTCCCTGGACGTTCAGGAACACGAAATCGTGTCCATTATCGGCCCCAACGGTGCCGGCAAGACCACCGTATTTAACTGCATGAGTGGTTTCTACAAACCCACCGGTGGCAAAATCCTGTTCGAGGGTAATGAGGTCCAGGGCAAACCGGATTTCCGGATTTCCCGCCTCGGGATGGTCCGTACGTTTCAGCACGTTCGTCTGTTCAATCGGATGACTGTGGTGGAGAATCTGCTGGTGGCCCAGCACCGCCATCTGAATACCAACCTGATCTCCGGCTTGCTGAAAACGCCAGGCTACCGTGAGCGGGAACGGAAATCCCTGGATCGTGCCAGTTATTGGCTCGACCGGGTTGGCTTGCTGGACCTCGCCAACCGGGATGCTGGCAACCTGGCCTATGGTCAGCAGCGGCGACTGGAAATCGCCCGCTGCATGGTCACCGAGCCCAAGCTGTTGATGCTGGACGAACCTGCGGCTGGCCTGAACCCGGCGGAAACCCGGGACCTGAACCTGCTGATTGTCAGCCTCAAGGAAGACTACAACGTGTCTGTCGTACTCATTGAACACGACATGAGTCTGGTGATGGATATTTCCGACCGCATCAATGTCATCAACCAGGGCCGCCCCCTGGCCAGTGGAACGCCAGACGAGATCCGCCACAACGATGATGTCATCAAAGCCTATCTGGGTGAGGCCTGAGGTATGTCCATGCTAGTACTAGAAGATGTCCACACCCACTACGGCAAGATCGAAGCACTGCACGGGGTGTCCGTCGAAGTAAAAAAGGGTGAGATTGTTTCGCTGATTGGCGCCAATGGGGCGGGAAAGACAACCCTGTTGATGACCGTTTGCGGCAACCCTCAGGCCACCTCTGGCCGAATCATCCTGCAGGGGCGGGATATCACCCGCGAACCCACGGCCACCATCATGCGCTCGGGTATTTCGATTGTGCCCGAGGGGCGGCGCGTCTTCTCCGGTCTGACGGTGGAAGAGAACCTCCATATGGGCGGATTCTTCAACACCAAAGCCGAAATCCGCAAGAGCCAGGATCACGTCTATGAACTGTTCCCTCGCCTGAAAGAACGTGAGCAACAGCGTGCAGGCACCATGTCGGGAGGAGAACAGCAGATGCTGGCGATCGGTCGTGCGCTGATGAGCAAGCCCAACATGATCATTCTGGACGAGCCTTCCCTGGGGTTGGCACCACTGGTGATCAAGCAGATCTTCGAGATCATTGGTCACTTGAGGGAAGAAGGAATCACCGTGTTTCTGGTCGAGCAAAACGCCCACCAGGCCCTGAATCTGGCTGATCGGGGCTATGTCCTGGAAACCGGCAGAATCCGCCTGCACGACACAGGTAAGAACTTGTTGGCCAATCCGGATGTGCAGAACGCCTATCTTGGTGGCTAGTCATTACCCTTGAAACCAGAAAGCCGGAGCGTGACAGCACACTCCGGCTTTTCTGTATCAAGCGATCACTGCAGTGCTTGATTCGCACTCCTGCTTATTTCACGCTCTTGATGGTGCCCTTGTAACCTTCAACAGTGACGTCAATGGTGCCATACACTACATAATCGTTCTTCTTGACGGTGTAGCGGGGAGCTACGATCACGTCAGCTCCGGATGCCGAAATGGCATTGTAGGCAGCCGCTGATTTAACAGCCGACACCGGGTCCAGACCACCCAGACCGAAGGCGCTGCCGCCACCGTTACCGTATTCCATGCCATCCGCAAACTCGTTGTCATCACTCATAGTGAAGAACAGAACCTTGGTGGCGGAAGACTGGCCGGTAATTTTCTCGCCAACTTCGATATCGGCCTTGATATCGGTAGCCACGGAACCATTGAGCGGAACCGGGCTGGAGCTGACGTTGAGGGAGGAGCAGCCGGTCATTGCGCCGGCCAGCAGCAGGCTGGATGCGATAAGTGCTTTTTTCACAGAATGATCTCCATGTGTTGTGTGTAAGCCTTCATGGCCGCGCGCACTATACCCAAAGAACCCTCATATAACAATATTGACCTATTTTTATTTTTTATAGGCATTTTAGGAATATGAACACGTGATCATATTTTTTTCTCTTTCCGGGACAAATCAATAACTCACACCGCTGTAAACTTGTTTTCCTTGGAATTGGACTATACTCATCGGAACGGTCAACCTGTCTCCACGGGAAATCAGTCAGGGCCGTTACCGTGGGCACGGCACCAAGTGGCCAGCCACGGAAAGCGACGAGAGCTAGACCACAACAAGGAGTGGATAATGAAAAAACTGATTGCAGGTGCAATTCTTCTGGGCGCGTCATCCATGGCTTTTGCTCAGCCTGGTTGCGGCGTCGGGGCCATGATCTGGAAGGGCCAGTCCGGCATTGCCCCTCACGTTCTGGCTGCTACCACCAACGGTACTTTCGGTAACCAGACCTTTGGCATGACCACAGGCACGCTGGGCTGTCAGACTAACCAATCGGTGCAATCCATGGCCATGTACATGGACAGCAACATCGACAAGGTTGCCCGTGACATGTCCCGGGGTTCCGGCGAAAACCTCGATACCATGGCCGTTCTTCTGGGCGTGGAAGAAGCGGACCGCGACTCATTCCGCCAGATCCTTCAGGATAACTTTGCAACCATTTTCCCGACCTCTGAAACTACGTCCGGTGAAGCGGTTGACGCTATTGTAGCGCTGCTGGAAAAGGATGAGGCACTCAGCAAGTACGTTGCTGCCTGATCTTTGCACATCAAGGGACCCACTGCGCCAGGGACGGCGCACTCCCGTTACACAACATCCGACCAACCCGGACTTTGCTGACAATTCATGCGCACTACGCTCCAGTACGGGCTGGCCTTGATCTGGCTGGCAACAGGCACACACACATTCGCCACACCTCTACCTGACCCAGGACAGCTTCACGAACACCCCGACTGGCTGACCCTGATCCACTATCAGCCCAACCAGTATTCCGATGGATATACCAGCCAGGCCGACGATGATGCCTTTTTCCTCAGCGAGAACGGTAAGCACTCCCCCCTGGACGAGTTACAGGCCACTCTCGAAGCCATCACCGAACCCGGCGAAAGCGATGAACACGCCCGTTGCCGCTTCCCCGCCAGGGACCGCTGGCTGAGACAGCATATGGACCTGCCACGCAGCGAGATCAACTGCCCCGGATACGATGAATGGAAGAATACTCTGAACACCGAAACCGTCACCCTGGTGTTTGCCGCGTCCTATCTGAACAGCCCGTCTTCCATGTTTGGTCACACCTTTATCCGGCTGGACCCGCCCCAGGACGACGAAGAAGCCGATCTGCTGCTGGCAGACACCATCTCCTACGCGGCGGATGCCGAGGCCCACGACAGCGAAATCCTGTTCGCCTACAAGGGCATTTTTGGTGGCTACCCCGGAATTACCTCCATCAAACCCTATTACGAGATGGTGCGCCTGTATTCCGATATCGAACACCGGGACCTGTGGGAATACCAGCTCAATCTGACCCAGGACGAAGTTGACGTCATGCTCGCCCATGCTTGGGAGCTGAAGGACATCAACTTCGACTATTACTTCTTCGACGAAAACTGCGCATATCGTTTGCTGGCGCTGATCGACGTTGCACGGCCGGGAACTGACCTGCTCGATGAAGTCAGCACCCACGCCATTCCCTCGGATACCGTGCGCTGGGTGGTGGACAAGGACCTGGTAGAAGAAGTGATATACCGGCCCTCGGCGGCAACCAGCGTGGCCTACTCACTGGACACCCTGCCCCCCGATCACCAGATACTTGCAGCAGCCATTGCCAACGGCTATGTTGCTGTGGATTCCGGGGAGGTCAACCAGCTGCCCGACCGGGAGCGAGCCCACTTGCTGGATGCAACGTACGATTATGTGCGTTACCAGAGTGAAGCCGAAGCCTGGCCACGAGAGCACGCGGCACCGCTGTCACACGACCTGCTGCGCACTCGCAGCCAGATACGCGATGTATCCGCCCCGGAAAAGCCTCCCGAGCCAGAAGTTCGGGACGACCAGGGCCACGACACCTTCCGCTTCAGCCTGGCCGGCGGCCGCCTGGGGGACCGCAACTTCAGCCAGCTGACCCTGCGCCCGGCTTACCACGACGTACTCGACCCACCCGCCGGGTATCGGGGCGGCGCCCAGTTGCAGTTCCTGCGACTGGATGCCCGTTATTACACCGATAACGACGAACTGCAGCTGGAACAGCTTATTGGCGTGGAAATCCGTTCGTTGTCCCCCCGTAACCAGTTCTTCTCGCCCTTGTCCTGGCAAGTCGGATTCGGCGGGCGCCGCACAGACACCGAAAACCACCGGGTATTCACACCCTACCTGGAAGGCGGCGCCGGTGGCAGCTGGATCCTCGGAGCGAATGTCCAGGCCTTTGCCCTGGCCACAGCCGACCTCGAAATTGATGACGACCTCAGCAAGGGCTATGACGCCGCCCCGGGAGCCGACCTTGGGCTGTTGCACCAGAACAACCGCTTCAGCCTGATGGCCGGGGTGAAAACCAAAGCCTGGATTGTCGGTAGCCAACACCGGCAGGACGAACTCTATACCAGGGCCGGCTGGCACTTCGGACGGGACTTCAGCCTGTTCGGCGAATTCAGCCGCGAAGACCACTACGACAGGTACCGCACCACATGGCAACTGGGACTGCACGCCTACTTCTGAGAGCCCTCGCCAGCGCGGGCCTGGGCCTGACCCTGCTGCTGCAGACTGGTTGCAGCAGCGTTTTCTTCTATCCGGACAAAGTTACCTACATCACCCCGGACCGGCTCAATCTGGAATACGACGACGTCTTCCTCGACACCGCCGACGGCGAAACACTCCACGGCTGGTGGCTGCCCGCAGAAGCGCCTGAGGGCAGCGCCAAAGGCACTGTCTACTTTCTCCATGGCAATGCCCAGAACATCAGCAGCCACCTGATGAACGTCGCCTGGCTGCCGGAGAAAGGCTACAACGTCTTCCTCATCGACTACCGGGGTTATGGCCGCTCCACCGGTGCACCGGACATCGAAGGCACCCTGCACGACAGCGAAACCGGCCTGCGCTGGCTGGTGGACCAGACACAAACAGACAATCGCCCGGTTTACCTACTGGGCCAGAGCCTGGGCGGTGCCCTCGGCATCGCCCTCGCCAGCGAATGGGTACAGCGCCAGGAAAAGCCGCCTCTTAACGGCGTCATCCTCGACGGCACCTTCTCTGGCTTCCGCGGTATTGTCCGGGAGAAACTCGGCAGCTTCTGGCTGACCTGGTTATTCCAGGTTCCGCTGAGCCGGACCATCACCGATGACTACGAAGGCGTGGATCTCATCACTCGCATCAGCCCGGTGCCGTTGATGGTTATTCACAGTGTGCGGGATGGGATTATTCCGTTTCACCATGGGGAGGCCTTGTTTGAGGCGGCGGCGGAACCTAAACAGTTCCTGCCAACCGATACACCCCATGCGGCTACGTTTGTGATTCCGGCTTATAAAGAGGCTGTGCTTGGGTTTATGGAAGGTGGTTTGGAATAGGACATCTGGTTTGTCGGATTACGCCTTTGGCTAATCCGACCTACGTTTAGAATACACCGGTGAAGTATGGGCAGGGGTTGGGCCTCTCTTTTCAAAAGTCTTGAGGGCCATGGACGGCCCGAAAGAAGCGCACATGGATGTGCTCGTAGCGTCTTTTGAAAAGAGAGGCCCAACCCCTGCATGCACCCAAATCCGAAACAATAAAAAACCCGCCAATCCAGAGGAAAGGCGGGCTTTTATCAGGCCCGAAAACTATCAGGCAGAGAAATCGGTCGGCTCGTCGCCTTCCTTGATTTCCTTCATGGACAGCTTCACGCGACCACGGTTGTCCACATCCAGAACCTTGACCAGAACTTCCTGACCTTCGCTCAACTCGTCAGTCACGTTCTCGATACGGCGCTCGGAGATCTGGGAAATGTGCACCAGACCGTCCTTGCCAGGCAG
>JAKLLS010000142.1 GCA_022014155.1 Marinobacter sp.
GAATGAAACAAGGAAAGTTCGTAAGAACTACAACCTCAAAAGTCATCCCTTACACAGCGAATTATGGCCAAAGGAAGGGTGCCGTTCAGTTGGGGTTGTGTATGCGGATTGTTACATCAGGTGAGGGAGCGAGACGCAGTTCACACTATGGCATCCACCGGTTTTTTTCGCGGCCACACGAGGCTGAACCTGGCCCCACCAAGTGCATCGCTGCGACTGACAAAGGCCTGGCCGCCATGCCAATAAAGGATCCGTCGAACGATGGATAACCCCAGACCATAACCACCGGAGGTACGTGTGCGGCTATCGTCCAGGCGGGCAAAAGCGGTAAAGACTTTTTCCCAGTCCTCTTCCGGAATACCGGGGCCATCGTCTTCGACATCCACCCGGCAGTTGTCCTCATCAAAATGACAGCACACCTCCACCGTGCCCTTGGCATAGCGGCCGGCATTTCCAACCAGGTTCTGGATCGCCCGGTGAATGTAGCGCGGCTCTATATCAGACAACCCCCAGCGTTCCGATTCATCGTCAATCCTTGCGGCTATCGTCAGCTCCGGGCGAATCAGCTGCTGCTCCTCCACCACCTGGCGAACAATGTCCGTCACCGAGACTTCCTGTAGCGCAAAGACCGGGCCGCCCTGCTCCAGGCGAGCGTAGGTCAGGATCTCATCGATCAGTTCATCCAGTTCCTGGATATCGCCATCAATGCCATCCAGCTGTTTGTGCAAGGCCTCCGGCGTGGAGGCCCCCTCAATCATCTGTACGCCAAAGCGAATTCGGGCCACCGGCGTACGCAATTCGTGGGATACGGCATGGATCATCTCCCGCTGAACCCCTACCAGGCGCTGGATATGCTCTGCCATACCATTGAACGCAGCCGCCAGCCGAGACACCAGCTTACTGTCTCCGGCGTCCACCCGCGCGCCCATTTCCCCTCTGGCAATACGGACGGCAACGGATTCGACCGCTCGAAGGTTGTTATCGACCGCCCGCAATGCCAGGTAGAGTACAAGCGCCAATATGCCACCACTAACCACCACCAACAGCAGGATCACCGGCCAGGCCCACGGATCGAACAGTTTCGGCATGGTGAGGTTGACCAGGGAGCCGTCCTCAAGCCGGATGAGCACACTGGCCGGATCGCTGGCGTTCTGCTGGTACAACGACAGGCCCCGCTCCGACACACGCTCCAGCACCTCGGAATCCGGCACACTATCCAGACTATCAACCCGTGACAGGGATACCCGAAACGCTTCTTCCAGCCGTGCGACCCTCTCGTCCAGGCCGCCAGGGCCGGCCTGATCTAGATGTTGTCGCACAATCAACGATACTGCCTCAGCCACGTCACGATAGGTGTCCCGAAAGCGGAGTGATAGCACGGAACCATCAGTATCCTGAACCAGGATCTGCTGACCGATGCTGGAATTCCTGGCAACAACCTGATCATAGCCAAGCCGTTCCAGGGTGACACTGGACAGGGGCAGGTCACCGGGAGCCAACATTTGAAAGTCGTATAGGGACTGAAGCCAGTGATACTGCAAGAAGGGAGCTGGTGCATCCACCAGCCAACGCATTAACGGCTCAGGAAAGCGTTCGTTCCAAAACTGTGAGCGAACTGAATTGATCCCCGTAAACAGGGCCGCGCACAACAGAAGAACCAAAAAGGTGAGGCCAATCAGGCGCGCGTAGAGTTTAAGGAAGAACTTCAGGGGCATTGCGTTAACCCTGGCAACGAACGCTGGCTCTGCCCCACAATGGACACAACCAGCGCCAGAGGCTGATGGTTCAGGCTTCCTTTACAAACAGATAGCCCTTGCTGCGAACCGTCTTGATGCGGCGGGGATGTATCGGATCATCACCAATCTTGGGACGAATCCGTGACACCCTGACATCAATGGAGCGATCCTGACCGTCATACTCAATACCCCGCAGGGCCGTGAAGATCTCTTCGCGGCTGAGTACGCGCCCGGCATTGCTAGCCAGCAACCAGAGCAAGTCAAACTCCGCACTGGTCAACTCAATACTCTCATCACTCAACCAGGCTTCCCGCATGGAACGATCCACCACCAGATCATTGAACTGCAGCCGGACCGGTTCTTCACCGTTGGCCTCGCCAGCCCCGCCCTGGCTGCCCTCGGTAATCCGCCTCAGCATGGCACGGATCCTCGCCAGCAGGACTCTGGGCTGCACCGGTTTGCCAATGTAGTCGTCCGCTCCCATTTCCAGCCCCAGCACCTGATCAAGGTCATCAGTACGGGCTGTGAGCATGATGATCGGCCCCTGGAAAAAGGGTCTCACCCGGCGACAAATGGACAAGCCGTCCTCTCCCGGCAACATGAGATCAAGAACAACCAGGTCAGGCTGCTCGCTGCGGATACGCTCGACTGCGCGGCCACCATGGGTTTCCAGGGAGACGGTCAGACCGTTACTCTCCAGATATTCCCGAGTCAGCTCTGCCAGTCGTTCGTCATCCTCGACAATGAGAATTCGCCAACTTTCGTTTGTCTGTTCCACGCCGTCCATCTCTGGTTTTGTTATTCCGGTTTCAGAAGAAGCTCTCAATTCCTGACAATACAGGCAACCTGCTGTAACAGCAATTATACATGCTATTCAGAAATATACATGGAACGGCCACTCCGTTACAGCTCGTGACATACTTCACATCCAGATTTGTCCGAAAGGGCCTGTCATCGAGCCGTCATCGGGCGGTCATTCCAGTGTCACACCGCATTCATAGCCTTGACTGGAAACGGCAACAATGAGACTAGGTTATGAGCGCACAATCTGCACGCATCACCCGCCCCGCCCGACAGTTGAAGGCGGGAGTAACCACCGAACCAACGATCGTGGAATCCGCACAGCGCCTGCGTTACCGGGTGTTTTCCGAAGAATACGGCTCGGACCTCGGAGCCACCACTCCAGGCATCGATGCGGACAGTTTCGACACCTGGTGCGACCACCTGATTGTCACCGACCAATTCAGCGGTGAGCTGGTCGCCACCACCCGCATCCTTCATCAGCGCAACGCGGCTAAAGCTGGCGGTTTCTATTCGGAAGGGGAGTTTGACCTGAGCGCCTTCCGCCGAATCACGGGCACTGTGGCAGAACTGGGTAGAACCTGTGTCCACCCGGATTATCGTAACGGTGCCACCATTACGCTGTTATGGGCCTCTCTGGCAGAGTACCTGGTTAAACATCAAGTGGACTACCTGATTGGGTGCGCCAGTATCAGTATGTCGGATGGTGGACTGAAAGCCTGGAACATTGCCCGCTACCTGCAGCGGGAGTTCATGTCCGACGAGAAATTCCGGGTGACTCCGAAACGGGAACTGCCCCACCTGGCCCATCCGGTCAGCGAAGAGCGACCAGTGAACGTCCCGACTCTCATCAAGGCATACATGCGACTTGGTGCCCAGGTCTGTGGAGAGCCCTGCTGGGATCCGGAATTCCGTTGCGCCGACGTGTTAGTGGTGCTGGAGGTAAGCCGCCTGGCCTCACGTTACAGCAGACACTTTATGGGCAAGACCTGACGGAGGAGTTCCCTGTGGAAATGATCCGACTCATCCTGAGGCTGACATTGTTCTCCTCCTTTTTGCTCGTGACTGCCCTGCTGGCGATAACCTGCGGGATAGTGGAAACGGTCACCCGCCGTGCCATCGATCGTACGCCGGTTGCCCGCTTCTGTTTTCATGGCGCCAGCCGTTGCCTGGGCTTGAGAATTCGTCAGCAAGGCCGACCCGCATCTGGTCCGGTGCTTCTGGTGAGCAACCACATTTCCTGGTCCGACATACCGGTACTCGGGGGCACCGTACCGCTTCGATTCCTGTCCAAGGCGGAGGTCAGTCGCTGGCCTGTTATCGGCTGGCTTGCGCAACAGGCGGGCACTCTATTCATTGTCCGCGGCAGCGGCAGGGCCGGTGAGGCCAGGCAGGAAATCACATCCACTCTCAGTGGGGGGCAGTCGGTATTGATTTTTCCGGAAGGTACAACCAGCGCGGGGCTCTCCGTGCTTCCGTTTCACAGCCGGCTGCTCCAGGCTGCACCGGAAGCAGGCGTTGCCATTCAGGGCATCAGCATCGCTTACACCCGACATGGAAGGCCCGACCACCTGGCACCGTTTATCGGCGATGATGAGTTCCAGTCCCACCTGCCACGCCTGCTTCGCCAGCCAGCGGTGGACGTGACCGTTCTCTTTCACACGCCAATCCAGATTGACGCCAACAGACCACTGACGGAAGCAACGGAACAATTACGGGAAACGATCACCGCCGGAGTACAACAAATTTATCGGGAACGGGCCATGGAGGAAGACCAACAAGGTAAGGGGGCTGTGCGTCAGCAGGCGTAACGTCGCACAGCCGACCCGCCATTCAGTATAGCGGGCGTCCCTGTGCCACCTCTTCTTCCGTGGCCTCCCGCCGACCGACAATCTCCAGGTCAAAGTAGAGGGTAAAGCCCGCCAGCGGATGGTTGGCGTCGACCTTCACCAGATTACCGTCAATACCCACCACCTGCACGATCTGGGCGCTGTCTCCGGTGTTGGTCTGGAACTTCATACCGATCTCGAGGTTCTCCACCCCCTCAAACATGGAGCGTGGCACCGTGCGAATCAATTCGGGGTTGTGGTCTCCGTAGGCCATGGCGGGCGGCACGGTCACTTCCAGGCAGTCCCCCACATTCCGGTCCTTTACCGCTTCCTGAATGCCGGTGATTACGCCCTGGCTGCCGTAAAGGAAGTGCAATGGTTCACTGCCTTCCGACGTATCAACCAGCTCCCCGACCTTGTTCTTCAGGACATAGTGAACGGTAAAAATATCAGGTTTTTGCATCAGGTCTCTTTGCTTCCCGTATTCGATGGTGTGTCGAGTTTGCGCAGGCCATGAATGACCAGGCGCCGATCCAGCCTGGCTTTCAGCCCCCGGGGATTCTCCAGCCCCATACGCTGTAACAGTGACGAGTAATGACCTTCCTCATCCTTCTCCCGAAAGGCCCGCCACAAGGTTGCCAGTTTACCACGTCGGGTCGACGTTGCGGCCTTCAGGGTTTTCAGCGCCTTGCCCAGGGTCAGCTCCTCGTCGGTGAAGTCACGACCGAAGGGGAATTCCGGGAACAACTGGCCATTACCACTGCGGCTGATCGCCTCACGCACCGACTCCGGCGTGTTATTGCACCAGTCAGCGGGCAGCGTGAAATCTGGCGCCACCTTGCCTGCGTTCTGGGCCTGTTTCAACAAATCCTGCTGGAATCGCGAGTCGGCAATGCGGATCAACCTCAGATAGACCCGCTCGTCGGATTGCCCACGAAGATCGGCAATACCGTACTCGGTCACCACAATATCCCGCAAATGTCGCGGAATCGTACAATGGCCATAGCTAAACACGATATTGGATAACGTCTCACCGCCGGATTGGTGGGTGCTCCGCAACGTCAGGATCGATCGGGCACCGGGAAGTTCATGGGCCATGGCGACAAAGTTATACTGTCCGCCCACACCACTGACCACACGACCGTCTTCCAGGCCATCGGAGACCGCGGCGCCACTGAGGGTATACATCATCGCCGAGTTGATAAACCGACTATGAACACGCTGGGCGGCTTTTAATCGCTGATTACCAAAGGTGTGATCATAGAGATGGTTGATGTAGTTGACGCTGGTCATGCAGATACGCTCACGGTCCTTGTCGGACAAATCCCGCAACGCCTGATAAAACGATTCCGGCCCGACATAGAAGCCACCATGCATGACAATGCCGCCGCTCAATCGATCCCCCAAAGCCAGGGTGCGAATGGCCTCCCGGGAGTCCGCGTTATCCAGATCCGCATCCAGCGATTGCTCCGCTATCCTGAGGCGGCCGCCCTTGAACTCCACAGAGTCCCGGAAAATACCGAAGCGGGTCAGCCAACGCACATCCCGGGCCCGCATGGGGGAATCGATCAGTTTTTCCCGACGCAACACATCCAGCGTTGCGAGGGAAACTTCCCGCCCGATATCGCCGTTGTTGATCAGGGTCTGCAGACCTGCGTGGTCATAAACCTCACGTGTCAGGACACCGGCTTTCAGGAGATATATAAACCCATCGACCATCATTTCACTGCAGCCGTACAGTCCATGCTGAAAGGGACCGGTTCCACCGACTTCATTCACCAAAGGGAACCTGTCTTCGACTTTCAGGTGGTCGAACACCGCCCTCCAGTCATCATTGTGCCTGTGCCTGAGGATAGCGCTGTGCACCAGCGCTGCCCCCAAAGAACCTATGCCCACCTGCAGGGTGCCGCCATCCCTGAGCAGACTGCTGGCATAAAAACCAATCAGGTGATCCTCCGGACTCACCGCCATTTGCGGCGCGGAAAACAGTGGATAATCAGAGGCCCGATGCTCCAGGAGGACATCGAACTCGTCTTCTCCAATCGCCGCATGATGGCCCATGAACGGCATATATTCATTGAGTTCCCCGATGATAGCGACTGGCGTACCCTCGGCTTCGCGCTCACGCATCAGAGGCAACAAATCGAGGGAAAGATCCGGGTTGGAGCTAAGGCTGACCTGGCCCGAGCCATCCCCCGGCGCCACCATCTGCCCGATCACATTGACTCCCAAGGCCATCAGATCCCGCACTGCATGGGTGTAGTTGGTACAGACGTAATTGCGCTGTTGGCCGGTATTGTGAAGAAACGATCCCGCCTTGAAGAAAAACTCAGAGACCTGGACGTTTTCCGGCAGGCGATTGGCGCTGACGTCACGAGCGTAGGCCAACTCCGGGATACGACCGTAAAGACGTTCGACGAATGGCCCCAGAAACCGCTTTTCCAGGGAAGAACCGCCCTGCGGAGCAAGTAACGAAAGCGCGGTCACAATATGCAGGCTGATAGACGGGTCGTCCTTGGCTCGCTGATAGAGGGCGTTTACCAATCGAACGGGCTTACCCAGCCCCAGAGGCAATCCAAGGGTTATGTCCTTACCCACCCGCTCAATAATGGCGTCCACACAAGCACTGGTATCGCTCAGTCGTAACGGGGCGTCCGCGACCATATCCATACTCCTTCATAACCTTCGTAGAGGGTTCCGGAGAGGATCATCACATGAGAGGTGTATGCAGGCAATGAGCCTGGCGACTTATTCGGTGGCTGGAACGGCAAATTCAGAAAAGAGTGCAGGGGTATAGCGGCGGTCAGAAATTCCACTTCAGGTTCAGGGCGGCACCTTCTTCCAGCAGTGCAACACCGTGGTCCGCACGAGCACGATCAGAGGCATAGCGCTTTCCGCCGGACTCAGAACGATACAGACTTAAGCTCAGCAGGCGGGAACCAATTTCGGTCAGGGCGTCTTCAGAATCATCGCGTTCAAAGTCACCTGCCATCCGTTCCTGAAGTTCGTAGACGTCCTCGGCAACAACCTCATCAGCGATGACCCGTTCTTCCGCCTCGGCACGAACGACGAATGCAACCATGTTGAGAGCTAACAGCGCGACAAAAATGCGGATAATCATGATACTTCTGACGACCTTTTTTATTAGAGCAGCAGTTTACGTATGTATAAGGCTAAAGTCTAATGATTCGGGGCCAGAAAGATGTGAATCTGCACACAAAGTAGCCGTTTTTTTGTCACCAAATGAAACCTTTTATGTCAAAATTTAATCCCTCAATGTTTCCGTGTGTCATGCCGGGCAGGATTTCGCCCCGACGCTCTCCCGGATAAAAGCGCCAGGGCCAGATCATTCAGGGGCAGGGATAGGTGAATTCCTGATGAATGGCCTCGACGGCCTCAATGACCTCTCTATCCAGCGTGATACGAGCCGATCCGATATTTTCCCGCAACTGCTCCAGGGTGGTGGCACCAATGATATTACTGGTGACAAAGTTCCGGCTGTTCACCCAGGCCAGGGCCAGTTGTACCGGTGACAGGCCTTGCTCCCTGGCCAGCTCCGCGTAAGCGCGGGTCGCTGCCTCGCCGCGACCGCCAGAGTATCGACTAAAACGCTCGAACAGAGTCAGGCGAGCCTTCGGTGGTCGCTGCCCATCCAGGTACTTGCCAGACAGCATGCCAAACGCCAGGGGCGAATAGGCCAGAAGTCCGGCCTGTTCCCGGTGTGATATTTCCGCCAGCCCCACTTCATAGGAACGATTCAGCAGATTGTAGGGATTCTGGATACTCACCGCCCTGGGCCAGCCCCTTTCCCGGGACAGCCTCAGGTACTCCATGGCCCCCCAGGGTGTTTCATTGGACAGCCCGATGTGGCGGATCTTGCCCTCTTTCACCAACTCGTCGAGAGCCGATAGGGTTTCCTCAATCGGCGTCGACTGCTCCTCCGGGTTATGGACATAACCCAGTTTGCCGAAAAAGTTGGTATTCCGGTCCGGCCAGTGCACTTGGTAGAGATCAATGTAGTCTGTCTGCAGACGCTTCAGGCTGTCATCGCAGGCCTGGCGAATATGATCGCGGGTCAGGCGGGGCCCATCCCTCAGATAGCTCAGCCCATTACCCGGCCCCGC
The DNA here is from genome assembly GCA_022014155.1 of Marinobacter sp. Classification (GTDB taxonomy): domain Bacteria; phylum Pseudomonadota; class Gammaproteobacteria; order Pseudomonadales; family Oleiphilaceae; genus Marinobacter. The sequence goes on from JAKLLS010000142.1 coordinate 8,491, forward strand.
TACCTTGGACGCGATCACCAGGTCATCCCGGCGGCCACGGCGAGCCAGCCAGTTGCCCAGATACTGCTCAGTCCGCCCCTGGGTTTCGACTCGTGGCGGCACCGGGTACATTTCCGCGGCATCAATGAAGTTGATGCCTTCGGAAATGGCCAGATCCAGCTGTTCGAACGCTTCCTGTTCCGTATTCTGCTCGCCCCAGGTCATGGTGCCGAGGCAAATCA
>JAKLLS010000143.1 GCA_022014155.1 Marinobacter sp.
CCGCCAGAGCCTGCTCTTCGGTCACGGTAATAAAGCTGTTGAATCGACCGTCTTCTTGCTTGATACGGTCAAGAAATTGCTGAGTAAGCTCCACACTGGAAATCTCACCACGTTCCAGCTCGCGAGAGAGCTCTGCTACAGATTTGTTATGCATGATACTTCCTGATTACGTCGCTGTTCGTCCGATCACTCAATAACGCGCGGTACAAGATAAAGGCCGTCTTCGGTCGCCGGCGCTATGGCCTGGAAAGCTTCCCGCTGATTGGTCTCCGTCACTTCGTCTTTACGCAGACGCTGAACCGCATCGAGTGGATGAGCCAGGGGCTCCACATTGGCGGTGTCCGCCGAACCCAACTGATCGACCAGGTCCAGAATATTGCCCAGGTCTTTCTCGAGTGCCGAGACCTGCTCCTCGTCCACACGAATGCGCGCGAGCACAGCGACTTTCTCAATGTCCTTGCGGGAAATGGTCACATTGCCTCCCAGAAATATGAAGTTTCAGTAATTTACGAGCTTCTTGAATGAAGCTGAAATCTGCACGGAGTACGAGGTGCCTGGGAGACGGCTTTCCAAAACTGTGCGGAGCCATGGATGGCGGAGCCCAAGCGACACAGGGACGTGCTTGAGCGTGTTTTGGAAAGCCGTCTTCCAGGCAGCTTGCACCCAAGTCAAAGATGCGCCCTGCACCCAAGTCAAAAACAAAGGCAGTATGGTAACAGATTCGAACACAAGCGGGAGGGGGGGGGCTCTTTGTGTGGCAAAGTTGTGGCAAAGTGTTAATGGATAGGCTCAGGGCCCGATCGTGCCTTGCCTGCGGGGGTGCTCGCTGCTAAAGTTGCCGCATCTTTTCTGCGACTGCAACTCTCAGGTTGAAACTACACGAATGTTGATTAAAAGACTCCGAGGTTTATTCTCAAGCGACCTGTCCATCGACCTGGGCACCGCGAACACCCTTATATACGTGCGTGAGCGCGGAATTGTGCTGAATGAGCCCTCCGTAGTGGCCATTCGCACCAGTAACTCCCAGAAAATGGTCGCAGCAGTCGGCTCCGAAGCAAAACGGATGCTGGGCCGTACGCCCGGGAACATCACCGCCATCCGCCCTATGAAAGATGGCGTGATCGCAGACTTCGTGGTGACCGAAAAAATGCTGCAGCACTTTATACACAAGGTGCATGAAAACAGCTTCATTACCCCCAGCCCGCGGGTACTGGTCTGCGTGCCAAGCAAGTCAACCCAGGTTGAGCGAAAAGCCATCCGTGAATCCGCCCTCGGTGCGGGTGCCCGAGAAGTCTACCTGATCGAAGAACCCATGGCCGCAGCGATTGGTGCCGGATTGCCGGTCGAAGAAGCCAGCGGTTCCATGATCGTCGACATCGGTGGTGGTACCACCGAAATTGCCATCATTTCCCTGAACGGCATCGTCTATGCTGAATCCGTCCGGGTCGGTGGTGACAAATTTGACGAAGCCATCGTCACCTACGTGCGCCGCAACTACGGTAGCCTGATTGGTGATTCCACGGCTGAGCGCATCAAGCATGAAATCGGCTGCGCCTACGAAGGTCTGGATATCCGCGAAATTGACGTTCGCGGTCGTAACCTGGCGGAAGGTGTTCCCAGGGCCTTCACCCTGAACAGCGAAGAAATTCTCGATGCACTGCAGGAATCCCTGGCACAGATTGTCCAGACCGTAAAAAGCGCGCTGGAACAGTCTCCGCCCGAGTTGGCTTCCGACATCGCCGAGCGCGGAATCGTGCTGACAGGTGGTGGCGCGTTGCTGCGTGGGCTGGACAAACTAATCAGTGAGGAGACCGGCCTGCCGGTGATCATTGCCGAAGACCCGCTGACCTGTGTGGCTCGCGGTGGCGGCAAGGCACTGGAAGTGATTGACCGGGGTGGCATCGGAATGTTCTCCCAGGAGGGGTAAAACCGTGGTACTGGCATCACGCCTGACACCCTCGTATCCCCGGCCGCCGCAAGTGGATTGCCACTGCGGCGGTTGTCGTATGTGCCCGGTATTTAATGGCGGGAGGATCAGCCATTAAGACCATCTTTGTGCAAGGCCCCGTTCCCGGTTTCAGGCTATTGCTGGTGATTGTTATTTCAGCGGTAGTGATTGTGGCGGATGCCCGTTTTGACAGACTGACACCGGTCCGCAGCGTTATTGGTACAGGCCTGGCTCCAATCCACTGGCTGGGCAATGCGCCATCCGAACTGGAGCACTGGGTTGCTGGCCTGTTTACCACCCGGGAAGACCTCCAGGCTGAAAATGAGGACCTTAGGGCACGCCTGCTGATCCTGGAGCGCCGTGCGCTGAAATACGCCGCCCTGGCGTCCGAAAACAACGAACTCCGCCGTTTGATGAATTCCTCGGAAGTACTGGACGACCGGGTCATCGTGGGCGAAATCGTTGGTGTGTCGCCGGATCCGTTCTCCCACGAAGTCATTATTAACAAAGGCAGCCGGGACGGTGTGACCGTCGGTCAGGCCATCCTCGATGCCAATGGCCTGCTGGGACAGGTCCAGCAAACCAGCAGCTTCACCTCACGGGTCCTGCTGGTCTCCGACAGCAGCCACGCGGTTCCGGTCGAAGTGGTCCGTAATGGCCTGCGAGCCATCCTGCTGGGGAACGGGGACATCAACGCACTGGAGTTGGTACACGTGCCGGACACCGCCGACATCCGGGAAGGTGACCTGCTGGTCAGCTCCGGCCTGGGCGGGCGCTTTCCGAAAGGCTATCCGGTAGCCGAGGTGGCCAGTATTACCAAGGAATCGGGTGAACCCTTCGTGAACATTAAGGCAACGCCAAAGGCCCGTCTGAACCAGAGCCGATTGGTGCTGGTTGTCTTCCCGCCGGAAGGAGAAAGAGACGAGGACGGTAACGCACCGGGCCAGAGCAGCGCCACAGTGAATGTTGAGCCTGGCGACGAGGTAGAACGCTGATGTTATCCGTGATCAGTTACCCGGTATTTGCTATCAGCGTCATCCTGTCTCTGGTCCTGAGTATTTCCCTGTTCCCGGTGGGTTGGTTCGAGTTCCGACCCGAGTGGCTGGGGCTGATGGTGTTCTACTGGACCTTCCGCGCCCCGGCGCAGTTCGGGATCCTGTTTGCCTGGTGTCTGGGCTTGTTGCTGGACGTTCTGGAGGCCACGCCTCTGGGGGTCAATGCGTTGGGAATGGCATTGATTGCCTTCCTGGTCCTGACCATTCATCAGCGCCTGCGTATGTACCCGATACCACAGCAGTGTGTCATGGTGTTTCTGTTGATCGGTATTAACCAGATGCTGGTGCACTTCATCAAGCAAATGCTTGGCGGTGAGGATGCAGGGTTCAGTTATCTCTTGCCAGCCCTGAGCAGTGCCATTGTCTGGCCATTTGTCTGTGTGCTGCTGGATAATCTCAATCGAAAACTGGGATAGGGTGCGCCCATGCAGTCCATCATTCTGGCTTCGGCCTCCCCAAGACGCGCCGAACTGTTAACACAGATCGGTGTGCCTTTTCATACCAGGCCCGTGGATATCGATGAAACCCCACTGGGGGATGAATCTCCGTCCGCCTATGTCGAACGCCTGGCCAGGGAAAAAGCCGTTGCGGGGGTCTCGGATCCCTGTGAGATTGTTATCGGCTCCGATACCTCGGTGGTGCTTGGCGGAGACATTCTGGGTAAACCCGTGAATGGCGCGGATGCGGAAGCAACGCTGGGTCGCCTGTCCGGTTGTACCCATCAGGTTATGACGGCAATTGCACTGGCTACGGCCGGGCAGTGTATTACCCGCTTGGTGGTCACCGATGTGACCTTCCGGGACCTTTGTCCGGAGGAGATCCGCGCCTATATCGCGAGCGGTGAACCGATGGATAAAGCTGGAAGTTATGGAATTCAGGGGCTTGGTGGTATTTTTGTGAAGGAAATACGAGGCAGTTACAGCGCAGTCGTGGGTTTGCCGCTGCAGGAAACTGCCACGCTGCTGGCGCAAGCCGGTTACCCGGTCTGGAAAGTCTGGCAACGTAGTCTGGAGAGCCACAATGAGTGAAGAAATACTGATCAACGTTACCCCGGTCGAGACAAGGGTGGCTCTTGTCGAAAACGGCATGCTGCAGGAAGCTTACATTGAGCGCACCAGCCGCAAGGGGATTGTTGGCAATATCTACAAGGGGAAGGTTGTTCGGGTGCTGCCCGGTATGGAGGCGGCGTTTGTCGATATCGGGCTGGAACGAGCCGCTTTTATTCACGCTTCCGATGTGGTGAACGGACAGTCGTCCGACGACAACAATGACTCCCCGAAAGTGGTGCCGGATATCCGTACGCTACTGCGCGAGGGTCAATCGCTGGTGGTGCAGGTGACCAAGGATCCGATTGGCACCAAGGGCGCCCGGCTGACCACCCAGCTGTCGATTCCTTCCCGCTACCTGGTGTTTATGCCCGGGATTTATCACGTTGGCATTTCCCAGCGTATTGAGGACGACGCGGAACGCACACGGTTGAAAACCCTGGTGGAAGAGGCTGCGGCCGAACAAACCGACGTGCAGGGCGGATACATTATCCGCACCGCTGCGGAAGCGGCTGCGGCGGATGATCTGATCGGTGATATGAAGTACCTGCATCGCCTCAGCCAGTCTATCCATGAGCGCATTGCCCGGGTCCAGGCGCCGACGGTGGTGTATCAGGATCTGCCTCTGTTTATCCGCACCATTCGTGATCTGATTCGCCCACAGACAGAAAAGGTCCGTATCGATAGCCGGGAAAGCTATCAGCGGGTGATGGAGTTTGTTGAGGAATTCGTGACCGAGTTCTCCGACAAGGTGGAGTATTACCCCGGGGAGCGCCCCATATTCGACCTGTATTCTGTTGAGGACGAAATCCAGAAGGCGCTCAGCCGCAAGGTGCAGCTGAAATCAGGCGGTTACGTGATCATCGACCAGACCGAGGCGATGACCACCATCGACATCAATACCGGGGCGTTTGTCGGGCACCGGAACCTGGAAGAGACGATCTTCAAGACCAACCTGGAAGCGGCTCGCGCGATCAGCCGCCAGCTACGCCTGCGCAATCTCGGTGGCATCATTATTATCGATTTCATCGACATGGAAGACACCGAGCACCAGCGTCAGGTCCACCGGATGCTGGAGAAAATGCTTGAGCGGGATCACGCCAAGACCAAAATCACCGGGGTGTCGGAGCTTGGGTTGGTGGAAATGACCCGCAAGCGAACCACCGAGAGCCTTGGTCAGATCCTCTGTGAGCCCTGCCCCATCTGTGATGGCCGTGGCTTCCTGAAAACCAGCGAAACGGTATGCTATGAGGTGTTCCGGGAAATTCTCCGGGTCAACCGCGCCTACGATGCGGAAAGCTACCTGGTGATGGCGTCCCAGAGCGTAGTGGACCGTCTGCTGGATGAGGAGTCCGATAACGTTGCCGACCTGGAAACCTTCATTGAGAAAACCATAAGGTTCCAGGTAGAGCCCTTTTACAGCCAGGAACAGTACGACGTGGTCCTGCTGTAATCATTAGGTAAGCGATGTCCTCCATGATCGACGACCAGGATCCGGAAAGTACACCGGTCCGGCTGGTTTCCAGGCTGGCCAGCCTGGTGTGGTGGCTGTTGCTGGTAGCGTTGGTTCTGTTGGCGTTGTATGCCGGTATAGGGCGGCAGCTGACCCAGAACATAGACAGCTTTCGGGATGATATCGAGGCCCGCCTGTCGCAAAAGCTGGGACATGAGATATCCATTGGTTCCCTGAGTTCCAGCTGGAACTGGCTGGACCCCTCCCTTGACGCCCGTAACCTGGTTGTTATGAGCGAGGATGGCCGCGATGTGGCGGCGTCCCTGCAACAACTCCGTATTCGCCTGGATACCCTGTCCTCACTGTTTCGCCTTCGCATAGTCTTTGCCGATTTCGAGGCCGATGGTCTGGACCTGACCCTGAGCCAGACTCCCCGGGGTAAGGTCACCGTCGAAGGAGCGGAGCTGCCGGAGCCGGTGACCAACGATCTGAAGCTGTGGCTGGATCGGGCCGGCGCCTGGCTGTCCGATCCCCGCGTCAGGATCACCCGGGTGAACCTGGGTATCAGGGACAATAACGACCAGATTCGATACCTCGACATTCCTCAGCTGGACATGGTCTATCGCCGTGGCCTCTTTATGGCTTCCGGACGGGCCATGCAGGCGGGAACCACCGTGCAGTTGGCCAGCTTCAGCCTGCTGGGGCAGCATTTCTTCCAGGGGGATTTCAACGGCCAGCTCTATGTGGACGTGAATTCCGGCCGGCTTTTCGATGGTCTGATTGACGAGTACAGCTGGCGAAACATCCGCGTTGAAGGTTTCGATCTTGGCGGTCAGGCCTGGCTGACCTTCCGTGATGGGAGGCTGGAACAGGTGACTGGCACGGTTGAAACTCCCTACCTGCAACTGGGGGTGGGGCGCGAATCCCTGGCGCCATTGGAAGGCATTCGTGCCAGGTTCGGGTGGCGTCGTAGTGAGACCGGTCTCACCGAAGCGGAGCCTGTCGATCTTGAAACTCTGGCGGGCGCCGGTGAGTTCCACCTCAACGATCTGCAGTGGACCTGGGACGGTGACCAGGTATCACCTTTTGACTTGCGAGTGAGACAGCGTTCCGGAGGAATGGATGTCATTGCCGACGAAGTGCCCTTACGGCCGTTACGTCGGCTAATTGCAAGTATCGACCTGCTGCCGGCGGTGGCCAACCGGGCTCTGGATAATTACCGACCGGGAGGCAAGCTTAATGATCTGCGATTACGGGTGGCTGGTCCAGACGGTGAAGGTTTTAAACTCTCAGGTGTGCTGGATGACGTCAGTGTTGAGGCATACCGGGGGGCACCGCAGATTCAGGGCCTGGATGGCCATCTGGTCGTTGACCATCGTGGTGGCTATGTGGAGGCTGACAGCGAACAGGTGACGTTAGGTTTTCCGTTGTTGTTCAGAGAAAGCTGGCCAATGACATCACTTCATACCCGGGTCGCCTGGCAACTGGATGGCCCGATTACCCGGGTATGGTCTGACGATATCCGCCTGGACTATGGAGAGCAAACTGAATTGACCGGAGCGTTTGATCTTCGCCTGGACCGCGAGGGCGAAGACAACCTCAGTTTGCGCGCGGGCGTCCGTAATGGCCAGGCCGACATGCTTGCCGAGTTTGTGCCGGTTCATGTTGTTGATCCGAAACTGTACGACTGGCTGACCACGGCCATTACCGAAGCGGACATCACTGAGGGTGTCTATTACGGTCATGGGCTGATCAATCGGGGCGCCCCCAGGGGCTCGTTTGTTTCATCCATGCGTTACCGGTTCGATAACGCTTCGGTGCAATACGATCAGCGCTGGCCGGCCGTCCAAAACGGCCGCGGCGAAGTGTTCGTCCACAATGGTTTGACCCGGGTAGAGTTGGAGCAGGGTACCACCGGACAACTGCAGCTTGAGCCGAGCCAGGTCCGGGTGGAACCGGTGGACGGCAGTGTTCGACTTACCGTGGATGCCTCCGCCGAGGTTCCCGGATCGGCGGTCGCCTACTGGCTGGATAACAGCCCATTGGGTGATATGGCGGGCAGCGCCGGACGGAGTGTCAGGTTTGGTGGTGACTATCGCCTGGATCTCGGCCTGGATATGCCCTTGAATGGCGATGGTGAGCCAGCTGTGGAGGCCCGGGTTGCGACGGAAAACGGCGAGGTTGCGTACCCGGACGCAGACCTGGTCTGGGAACAACTGTCTGGGCAGATCGAGTTCAGTACGACATCCGGATTTTCCGGCGAGCCGTTAAAAGCGATGTTCCTTAACGATCCGGTTACGGTATCGCTATCCCGAAAAGGCAACGCTGGTGGCATGACGATTCAGCAGCGGGGGCAGGTCAGCTTTCCGCGGGTCTTTGCCCGCGCCGGGCTGGAAAACGATGTGAGTCTGGGCATGAATGGGGTAACGGATTACACCGCAACTCTGGATGTGTCTCCGGATACCGCCTCGACGGTCACGATCCGTTCAACGCTGCAGGGGGTGTCCGTCAACTGGCCGGAACCACTGGCAAAAACGTCGGATGAAGAAACCGTTATAACGGCCGCAATTGATCCAGCCCGAGAAGAAGGGCTTGGAATTGATCTTGACTGGGAAAACCGCCTGTCACTCAGTCTGCTGCAAAAAACCAGTGGTTTTAACCTGGATATCCATCGCCTCTGGCTGGGTCGGCAGTTGCTGACAGACATTGAAGTGGCGGGCAGTGACCATGGGGACCAGTGGGTGCTCGGCACCCGGTCAGAGCGGGCTGTGGGACGTGTGGTTCTGCCGGATAACGATGAGACTGTCATCGCTGACTTCCAAAGCCTGCATCTGACTCGTGATGGTGAGGAAACGGACGATCAAAGGGCATTGCTGACTGTTGATGAGCAGCTTGAGGCATTTCGTGCCCTGGAAATCGGGAAATGGCCGGATATCAATATAAGCATCTCACAGCTCCGGCTGAACGATGACAATCTTGGCCGCTGGTCCTTCCTCTTGCGGCCAGAGCCTTTCCGCCTGAAGGTTGAGGAAATCGAGGGGCAGCTTGATTCTCTGAAACTGACGGGCGACATGACCTGGAGCATCGCCGGGG
>JAKLLS010000032.1 GCA_022014155.1 Marinobacter sp.
TTCTTCGTAAGCTGATTTACCGCCCTTACGGGATCCTGCTGGTGACCGGTCCCACTGGTTCCGGTAAATCGACCACCCTGTATGCGTCGCTTCAGGAGATCAACGACCGCAGTCGTAACATTCTCACGGTCGAGGATCCCATTGAGTACAATCTGCCGGGTATCGGTCAGACCCAGGTCAACACCAAGGTCGATATGACGTTCGCCCGGGGGCTGCGGGCGATTCTGCGTCAGGATCCGGATGTGGTCATGATCGGTGAGATCCGTGATCTGGAAACCGCTGAAATTGCCGTTCAGGCGAGTCTCACCGGTCACCTTGTACTCTCTACTCTACACACCAACACGGCCGTCGGTGCCATCACCCGCCTGATGGATATGGGTATTGAGCCGTTCCTGATCTCGTCAAGTCTGGTGGGTATCGTTGCACAGCGTCTGGTGAGGGTGCTGTGCAAGGATTGCCGCGAACCGTATACGCCGAGTGAAGAGCACTGCGACTTCCTGCAACAGGACGCTGACAACCCGCCAACCATCTACCGTGCAACCGGTTGTGAACACTGTAATCAGCTGGGCTATCGCGGTCGAATCGGCATTTACGAAGTGGTGGAGGTCTCTGATGAAATCAGTGCGCTCATCCACAAGCGGGCCGGGGAACTGGACCTGGAACATGAGGCCCGGTTGTCCGGCCCCAGTATCCACGCTGACGGTGTACAGAAGATTCTGGACGGTGTCACAACCGTTGAAGAGGTCCTGCGCGTGACCCACCGGAGCCAATAACCTCATGCCTGCATTTGAATACAAGGCCCTTGATGCCCGGGGCAAACAAAAGCAGGGCGTATTGGAGGCTGATGCACCCCGGGCTGTCAGGCAGCAACTCAGGGAGCGTGGGCTGACCCCGCTGGAAGTGGCGCCATCGACTGAAAAGCAGGCCCATGGGAGGAACCCGCTCAGCAGTCGGGGCAGCTTGGCGGCCGCAGACCTCGCACTGGTCACCCGACAGCTGTCAACGTTGATCCAATCCGGTATTCCCGTTGAGCAGGCTTTATCGGCTGCGGCGCAGCAGTCCACCAAACCACGTATTCGCAGCATGCTGATCGCCATTCGAGCCAAAGTAATGGAAGGCTACAGTCTTGCGGACAGTCTCGGCGAGTTCCCGCGGGCATTTCCCCGGTTATATCGTTCCACCGTTGCCGCAGGGGAACATGCGGGTCACCTGGACCTGGTACTCAGCCGGCTGGCGGACTACACGGAAGCCCGGCAAGAGGCTCGCCAGAAAATTCAGCTCGCCGCGATTTATCCGATCATTCTGAGTGTGGTGGCGATTGCTATTGTGGTGTTCCTGCTCACCTATGTGGTGCCGGACATTATCGAGGTATTTGTGAAACAGGGGCAGGACTTGCCCGGGCTGACTGTTGCGATGCTGGCGGTGTCGGAATTTCTCGGCGACTTTGGTGTCTACCTCCTCATACTGATTATTGTTGGTATCATCGGATTTCGGATGGCCTTGCGTAAGCCCGCGTTCCGGCTAAAGTTTCACCGCTGGCTGCTGAACATGCCGCTGTTGTCCGGCATGGTGCGGGGGGTTAACACTGCCCGTTACGCCAGTACACTCAGTATCCTGACCACCAGCGGTGTGCCGTTGGTGGATGCTATGCGCATTGCGGGCGAGGTGCTGTCCAACGACTACCTGCGCCGCGAGCTGCGGGACGCTGCCCGCAAAGTCAGCGAGGGTGGATCCCTTCAACGCTCGCTGGATCAGACGGGGTATTTCCCGCCGATGATGCTTCATATGATTGCCAGTGGTGAGGCGAGTGGTGAACTGGACAGCATGCTGGAGCGAACCGCGAAAATGCAGGAGAACACCCTGCAATCGAAAATTGCAGCCATTGTCGGTCTTTTCGAACCGATGATGCTGTTATTCATGGGTGTGGTGGTCCTCATCATCGTATTGGCCATCATGCTGCCGATTCTCAACATGAGCAATCTGGTCGGCTGACCTCAAAAGTTTTTACCCCCTAGACAACGGAAAGAGAGTCTTTACTAATGACGAGCCTAACTATGAAGCCATACGTTACCCGGAATCTACGCGACAACCACCGTAAACAAGGTGGTTTCACCCTGATCGAGATTATGGTGGTTATGGTCATTCTCGGTCTGCTGGTTGCGATTGTTGCTCCGAACATTATGGGGCGTAGTGATCAGGCCAAAGTGACCGTGGCGGAAACCCAGCTGAGCAACATTGCCAACGCGCTGGACCTCTATCGCCTGGACAATAGCCACTATCCCTCAACCCAGCAGGGGCTGGAGGCGCTGGTCAGTAAACCGAGTGGCAGTCCGGAGCCCAAGAACTGGAATCCGGATGGGTACCTGAAAAACGTTCCGGAAGATCCCTGGGGTTCGGATTACCAGTACGTTAGCCCGGGCACAGAAGGGCCCTACGATCTTTATTCCTATGGATCCGACAGCCAGGAAGGCGGTGAGGGCGATGCAGCCGATATCAGTGTCTGGAAGACCAAGGACTGAATGACCAGGGACTAAGCATTATGGGGAAGCGGGCAACTGTCTCGGGCTTCACGCTGATAGAGATTCTGGTAGTACTGATTGTTGTCGGGCTACTTGCTGCCCTGGCAGTCATGAACCTGGGTGGCGGGTCTCAACAGCGGGAGCTGGAAAACCATGTCCGCGAGATGTTTTTGTTGATGCAAACCGTCTCTGAGCAGGCCGTACTGAACAATAAGGAATTGGGGCTGGCTCTTGAAGAGGACAGTTATCGGTTCGTAACATTTGACGAACAGGCGAATGAGTGGAAAGAGTCAGGGGAACGGATGTTCCGGCAGCGCAGTTTCCCTGAGTGGCTGGTGATAACCGAGTTCATCGAAAGTGATACGCCCAGACTTGCTTCCGAAGAAGATCGGTTACGTCCGGACATCGTGTTTTTCTCCAGCGGTGAAACCACGCCATTTGAAGTGGAATTCACCATCGGTAGTGACAGTTCCTATATGCACGTGCTCGCTTCGGATGGCGTGTCTCCTCTGGAGTGGCGTCGTCCGGGCAGTGAAGGGGACGAGCGGTGAACAGTCAGCGTGGCTTTACCCTGATTGAGGTGTTGGTGGCACTCCTGGTGTTTGGACTGATCGCTACGGCGGCCGCGGAGGTCGGGAGTCAGTACATTGCCAGCTACGAGCGTATCCGCGACAAGACCATGGCCGGCTGGATTGCGGACAACCGGATCAGTGAGCTTCGTCTGCAAGAGGCGCTACCTGACATATCCGAAAATTCCGATGACCTGAATTATGGCCCTTATCGCTGGCAGGTAACCACGGCCGTTCTCGGTACGGAAGAGCCCACCATGCGGCGCATTGAGGTGACGGTTGCTCGTTTCAGGGATGATGGCAGCGACCCGGTGCCGGTTCATACACTGTCCGCCTTCATTGGAGAGAACTGATGTCGCAACGGGGCTTCACCTTGATGGAGGTGCTGATTGCGGTGACGATCACCGCGGTCATCGGGCTAGGCGTGTGGCAGGTTCTCAGTGGTGTGGTGTTGTCCCGGGACCGGGTGAACGAGGTTGCTGAGGAGTTTGACCAGCTGCAGCGCACCATGTTGCTGCTGGAGCGGGACCTTACTCAGGTTGTTAACCGCCCGGTACGGGACATGTACGGGGATTACAAGCCTGCATTGACCAGCCGGGAAGACAGCTTTGCCCTGGTCCTGACCCGTCAGGGCTGGCGGAACCCACTGGGAATGCGACGGAGCTCGCTGCAGAGAGCCGGCTGGGAGTATACCGGTGAGGAGTTGCGTCGCAGACATTGGATTACCCTGGATCAGGGCCAGGAGGAGAGCAGCCAGGATGTGGTGCTGTTGTCAGAGGTGACATCGTTTGGGATCCGCTTTCTTGACCACCGGCGGAACTGGACCGACGGCTGGCCCACCGAAGAAGCCATGGCGAGCCTGAGCCCGGGGACACGGCCAGACCTGCCACTTCCTCTGGGCATAGAAATTACCCTGGAACATGAAAGATTCGGCGAACTGATACGTACATTCGCGATGCCAGACTTCGATCACAGTAAGGCCCAGGGCATGGTCAATACAGCTAATGAGGCCAAATCGGAGACGGATACTGATCGCGAAGAAGAGGAGGACAGCCAGCCCGAGCAGGGTGGGAGTGGACCGTCTGCTCTTGGTGATCCCCAATGATGATGCCCGGGGCACCCCTTCGATCAAGTCAGCGCGGCGTTGCGTTGATTATGGTTTTACTGGCGATGGCCCTGGTGGTCATGCTTGCCACAGGTATGACACAGCAGCAAAGTGTGAGGGTTTTCCGGGCAGGGCACTATCTGGCACAGCAGCAAGGACAAAGCATTGCCCTTGGGGCAGAAGCCTTTGCAAGACAGATCCTGTCCCGGGACTTTGAACAGGACAAGGAAGACAATCTGATGGTCGACAGCCTGGACGAGTTCTGGGCGGCCAATTCGGCAGTATTGCCACTGGATGATAATGGTGTGGTCCAGGTTCAGATCGATGATCTGGGTGGCCGGATTAACCTGAACGATCTGGTGTCGGCTAATGGACAGGTGAACCCGATGGTGCGGGATCAGCTTGCACGGCTGCTGGTGGCGCTGGATTTGCCGGAAGTCTCGGTTGACGCCCTGATCGACTGGGTTGACCCGGATGATCAGACGGTGAGCGCCTATGGCGCGGAAGATGGACAGTACCTGATGGCAGATCCCGGTTTCAGGGCGGCCAATCAACCTTTTGTCAGTGTGACTGAACTCAGGCTTATTGAGGGTATGACCGAAGAGGCTTACCGTGCCCTGAGGCCCCATGTGGCAGCATTGCCAGTGACCGGAATTGGGATCAATGTGAACACCGCGACCGCCCCGGTTCTGCGTTCGTTACACGCAGAGCTGACACAGGCTCAGGCAGAGTCTATTCTTGAGAAAAGGCAAGAAGAGCGGTTTGAAAATATTCAGGATTTTCTGGCCTTGCCGGAGTTCTCGGGACTCGGATTGAAGGCTACCGGACTGGGCTTGCAAACCCGTTTCTTTGAGGTCGTTTCGCGGATTACCTATGATGACCGGGTTGCGAATCTGGTAAGTACCGTTTTCCGGACTCCCGAAGGAGAGCTGCAGACGGTTCACCGGGATACCGGGCAGAAAAACCGAATTACCAAAGAGCCTTTTACTATTTCAGAAGGATAGACATGTCTTACCGCCTTTATGTCAGGCCTCTTCCACCCTTTGCCGACCCTGGGCAGACACCGGATGCGCAGCTCTATAACTGGGTTCTCCATGATGCAAGTGGCGACACGCAGGCCCATGGACGAGGTGACACACGGGATCTTATTGAACAGACTCTTGGGCAGAACGCCCTGGACAACGTTCTATTAATTGGCATGGTGCCCGGGGACGAGGCGCTGTTCTGTGTGGCCGACATTCCGGCGAAGCAAACCCGTTTCATTCTTCAGGCGCTGCCGTATGCGGTAGAGGAGCAAATTGCCCAGGATATTGACACCGTACACCTGGCACTGGGAAGTCGAACGGAGAATGGTTTCAGAGTGGCCGCCATCGACCGGAGCCGGATGTCCGATTGGGTAGACCTGTTCAGTGGCTGGGAGCATGCTCGGTTGGACGCAATTTACCCGGAAGCAGCCCTGTTGCCTGAAACGGAAGGTGGCTGGTCCATCTGTCTGGATGGCGAAAATGCCATGTTGATCAGTGACCGGGGCGAATGGCTCAGCATCCAGTCACGGAATCTGGGTATGTTTGCTCACACACTGGCGGCGCCGCCCTCCGAAGACGTCGTTGCGGAAGTGCCGGTGACGATTTTCGGTACCGAACAGGAACTGGATCAGCAGCAATCCGCGATCAGTGAGCTTCGTTCCGCCGGTCGACTCGTGGTGAAACTTGAAGCCATTGAACTCATGCCGTTGGAGTTGCTGGCACACGCTCATCACCATCACCTGTCACACCCGATTAACCTTTGCCAGGGCAGTTACGGTGTCAAAAGTGGTCAGGCTAGCCCCTTACGGGCCTGGAGGCCCCTGCTTGCGGTTGTATGTTTCTGGTTTGTGGTTCAATTGGGTGTGGAGCTGGGAATGGGGTTCTATCACCAGCAGAAGGCTGATGCTACCCGTGCGCAGGCCATGGGAATCTATCGTGAAGCCTTCCCCGACGACCGTCGCACCCACGCTGGTAATGTTCGACGGGTTGTCGAAGGGCAGCTTCGTTCAATCGGATCCGGCGGACCGGCTGCAGATTTTATTACGTTGATGAAGTACACCGGTGACCAGTACTCCAAGGTACCGCAAAACCAGTCGCTGACGTTCAACTCTATTAACTACAGCCGTTCACGGGGAGAACTCGTGGTGGACATCCGGGCGGACACCTACAACCGTATGAGTGCCTTGCGTAATGGTTTGGCACAGCAGGGGCTGGAAGCACAGATCGGTTCCGTTGTTAATGAATCCAGTGGCGCCCGTGGGCGTCTGACCGTATCCGGAGGCTGAGACGATGCTGACGAAACTGAAAGATCAGCCTTCCGTAGGCAAGCTTATAGCCCAGTATGACCAACTTCCTCGCAGGGACCAGCAGGCGCTGGCTGTGCTGGCGGTTGCAGTATTTCTGGGGCTCCTGTACTTCCTGATTTGGCGCCCCGTTACCGGGTTTCACGACCAGGCTGTAAGCTCAAGGGAAAATGCGGAAGAGCTGTTGGCCTGGATGCGGGCAAATCAGTCCGATATCGAGCGTCTGGCCGCCGCTGAAGGTGCCGGTAGCCCAGCGTCCAATGCACCGCAGGACGGGCGGGCGCTTATGGCACTGGTCACCCGCAGCGCCGGCGAATCCGGGTTGTCGCTGCAACGGTTTGAACCCAGTGGGGGCAGCGCTATCCGGGTCTGGCTTGAAAATGTGCCGTTCGCAGATGTAGCAGCATGGCTAGAAAGGTTGAGTACCGATCACGGAGTGGTGATCGATCAGGCCGCAATGGACAGGAAGGATGATCCGGGCATTGTGTCGGTACGGCTAACCCTTACGATCTGAACATTTAAGCCGCAGCGGGTTTGAATGTGAACGGTGAGTAAACAGGAGAAACCTGATGAATGACGGCAAAGACAAAAAAAATAATCCAGAGCCCGTAATTGTCCGCCTGGATGAGAGTGCGCGTAATGAGGCGAAATCCATACTTTTCCACGCTTACCTTCGTGAGCCGACGTTCCAGTATCTGTTTGATCACCGGCGGCCAGGGTACGAACAACGGGTAAGGGCCACCATTCGGGAATTGATTGACCTATATCTGGACCTGAATCAGGAATCAATCGGTGTCATGCTGGATAATACCCTGGTTGCAGTGGCATTCATCGGCGAGCCCGACTTGCGTCTGAACCTGGCTGATCAGATTAGCTGGCGCATCAGGATGGTTTTGACTACCGGTTTTGCCTGTACGCGCCGTTACCTTGATTACCACCAGAAAATAAAGGAAATGTTGCCCCAGCCATTGGCTCATCAATTACCGCTGATGGGTGTGAATCCCCAGTACCAGAACCGGGGATTTGGCCGTCTGCTGCTATCGGCGGTTGAACGCCTGTGTGCGGACAACCCGCGTGGCAGTGGTCTGGTCCTGGATACCGGTAACAGCCGCTATCTACCGTTTTACGAGTCCGAAGGATTCCGCAGTCTCGGAAAAATCCGCCTGGGAGACTTCGAGGACCATGTTCTATTCCGGGAAGTGCGCCCTGCGGAAAAGCAGGCAGCGCCCGGTTGACGTTATTGTCCCAACATTGTTCAGGAGACGCTGTGTCTGACAACCAGGATTTCGATCTGATAGTAATTGGTGCCGGTTCGGGAGGTGTACGGCTGGCGAGAATGTCCGCCCAGAGAGGGGCCCGGGTCGCGATTGTTGAATCCCGTTATCTGGGTGGTACCTGTGTCAATGTTGGATGCGTTCCGAAGAAGTTATTCGTTTACGGCTCCCATGTCAGCGACGATCTTGAAGACGCGGCTGGCTATGGCTGGAACGTGCCATTGGATCAAGTGAGTTTTGACTGGCCCACATTGGTCGCTAACAAGAATACTGAGATTGAAAGGCTGAATGGTATCTATGGCCGCCTCCTGGAAAATGCCGGCGTTACCATCATTGAGGGGACTGCGACACTTGCCGATGCCAATACCGTGGTCGTGGGCGAACAGCACTACACCACTGGACATATCACCATAGCGACCGGGAGTTGGCCGGTTATTCCGGATGTTCCGGGTAAAGAAAGCATACTCACCTCCAATGAAATGTTTTACCTGCCACAGTTGCCACGGCAGGCGGTTGTCTGGGGGGGTGGTTATATCGCCGTGGAGTTTGCGGGCATACTGGCGGGGCTTGGCGTTGAAACCACTCTGTTATACCGAGGAGAGCTGTTCCTGCGCGGGTTTGATGATGACGTGCGTGAATTTACCGCCAATGAAATGCGCAGGAAAGGTGTGGATGTGAGGTTCGGTACGACCATTGAGGCGGTTGAAAGTGACGGGACTTATTACGATGTCACCCTGAATGATGGTACTCATCTGACCACTGGCCTGGTCATGGCGGCTACTGGTCGTCGGGCACTTGTTGAGGGGCTTGGCCTGGAGGCGTTGGGGGTCAAGCTGAGCCGGTCTGGCCATGTGGAGGTGGATGACCATTTCCAGACATCTGTTCCTTCCATTACCGCCTTGGGCGATGTTATCGGTACGCCTCAGCTAACGCCGGTTGCCCTAGCCCAGGCCATGGTCCTGTCCCGCCGCTTGTTTGGCGATGGTCAGGGCGAGATGGACTATAACTGTATTCCAACGGCCGTTTTCTGCCAGCCCAATATTGGGACAGTGGGGCTGACAGAGGCCGAAGCAAAAGAAGCCGGCTACGAGGTCAGCATTTATCGCTCAGAATTTCGGCCGATGAAACATACCCTGAGTGGCCGGCAGGACCGCTGCTTGATGAAGCTGGTGGTAGACAAGGAGAGTGACAAGGTTCTTGGTGCCCATATGGTGGGACCGGACGCAGGTGAGATCACTCAGGGACTGGCCGTTGCCATGAAAGCGGGTGCGACCAAAGCCCAGTTCGACAGTACCCTGGGGATTCATCCGACATCCGCGGAAGAGTTTGTCACCATGCGTGAACCGGTTGCCTGAACCGATTCGACGCGTTTCTCAGCCGCTGATCAGAGATTTAACCAGCGGCTGAGCACCGCTCTCAGGCTTTCCTTGCGGACCGGCTTGGCCAGGTAATCGTTCATGCCGGCACCATGGCAATTGGCTTCTGTGCCGGGTAGGGCGTCCGCAGTAAGCGCAATGATCGGTGTGCCGCACTGACCGTTACTTTGTTCCCACTCCCTTATGCACCGTGTGGTCTCATAACCATCCATGATGGGCATCTGGCAATCCATCAGTATGACGTCATAACCGTGATGATTAGCCTGGATTAACTCCAGCGCCTCCTTGCCGTTACTGGCGGCATCGGTGTCGAATCCCAAGCGTTTAAGAAGGGCGGTGGCCACTCTCAGGTTAACGAGGTTATCTTCGACAACCAATGCTTTTGAGGTGAGGCCTTCAATGGCCGGTGTTCTGATAGGGCGGCCAGAGGGGCTCGGCAACGGGGCCAGGCTGCTTAGTTCAAACGGCAACTCAAAACTGAATGACGACCCTTTGCCCGGATCTGTCTCCACATGAATATGGCCCCCCATTAATTCAATCAGTCTCTGAACCAGGGACAAGCCTATGCCAGTACCGCCGTAATCACGGCTATCACCGTTGTCGAGTTGCTCGAAGGAATTGAAGATATCATTCAGTCGATCGATCGGAATACCCGACCCGGAATCGCTGACCGTACACTTCAGTACCATGCAGTTATCTTCGAGTGGGAACCAGCCTGCCTGAACATTGACGTAACCGGCACTGGTAAACTTGATGGCATTGTCGGTCAGTCCCGCGAGGATCTGCCGGAGCCGGGGAGCATCACCGACAACATACGGTGTTTCTGGCCAGTTGCCCTGGAATGTCAGCGTCAACTCGAGTCCCTGCTGAACGGCCAGTAACTTGTAACTTGCTGTACAGTTCATGAGTAGTTGGCGAAGGTCGAACTCACGATTCTCCAGCTTCAGTTGGCCACGATCGACCGTTGAGTAATCAAGAATATCCCCAATCACCATTAACAGATCTTCCGTCGACCGCCTTGCGGTCAGCAAGTAATCCTTCTGGCGGGATGAAAGAGGGTCTTCGGAGGCCAGTTCGATCATTCCGAGCACTCCATTCAGCGGGGTGCGCAGTTCGTGACTCATCGTGGCCAGGAACGCTGACTTGGCCTGGTTGGCGGTCTCGGCTTTGGCGCGCGCACTTTCAGAAGCGGCCAGGGTATGGGCCCTGGAATCTTCCAGGCTTCTGAGGTGGGCGGCCAGGGCATTCAGGTTTTCTTCCAGCTCCTGAATTTCCCGGGTGTTATGATGCTTGCTTACGGCAACTTGGTTGTAATCCAGATTTATGAGTTTTGTTACGCGATCAGACAACCTGCGTATCGGGGCCAATATGCCGGATAAGGTCTGGTTCACAATCAACATGGTGAACAGCAACAAGGCAACACCAACCGCCAGAGAGGTCCAGAGAATGTCGTTACGTCGTGCGGCAAGCTGCTCCTTGCTGACGCCCACTTGAACGGTTCCCACTCTCAGTGCACCGTTGCCGAAGCTGTAATCCGGTTCGAACCATTCGGTTTGACGGCTACCGCCCAAATCCAGCGGTTGTTGAAGAATCTCGGCCTCAAAAATGTCAAACGTGTCACTGGTACCCATGGTTTCGCTATCGGTGCTGGTCACGAATCCTACCTCGTCTCCCATCACGTCGGATACCCGTATCCATTGAGCCCGGCTTCGCTGTAGGGATTGGCTCAAAATCTGCTGTAAGGCTGCTGTATTGCCTGAAACTACGGCATATTCCACCGCCGGAGCCAGGCTATTGGCGAGCATCTGACTGCTGTTCGCAAGATCCTTTCGGGCATCGTCAAGCCGGGCGGAGGTAAAGAAAGCCATCAGTACAATGAACATGACAATGGCAGGCGCAGCGCCCAGGAGCATCAGTTTTCTGACAAGAGGGGCGGGCTTGTTTGTCGGTTCAGTCATGGTCGCCCTCCATGGATGATGAAAGCCTCGCCTTGATGGCATCGACAAGCTCTTGCCTGGATGGAAGGGGGATATTCAATGAGCGGGCAACCTGTTCATTGATTTCCAGTCTGAAGTTGTCCGGGTATATCGGCGGAGGAAACTGATTTGAAACCTGATACTCATTGATGACATCTGCGGCCAACCTGGCGACAAGCGTCAGGGGAACGTAGGTAGATGCTAGCGCGCCCGCCTTGACATAAGCCTGACTCGGACCGATGACAATTCGGTTTCGTCGGTAGGTCGTCAACAGGATATGTTTGATGGTTCGAGGGTTATAGATACCGTTATCGGGTGCGGCGAGGAGAAAGTCGCCGTAATCAAGCGCCCGGATCAGGGTGGGGATCAGGTTGTCGTTATTGGTGACAACAAATACCTGGCCCTCCATACCGAAGGCAGGCAGTTGATCCGTCAATTGTTCATATAATTCCACGCTGTCTGGTGTGGCAAGCATGGATACCCGGGTTGCGTGCGGAAGAATCACCTTCCCGGCCACAGCCTGACGAATCAGGGGCGGAGCATAAAAGATGGCGCCCAGGCGCTGCTCTCCGGGGCGATTGGTGTAACCTTTGATGAATTGTTCATCCACAAGTAGGGCGAGAACCGGAACGTTGCGACTTTCCTGACGAACAAGGGTAAAGGCATCGGGGCCCAGGGTTATGATCAGACTGTTGTCATCCTGAGATGTTTGGCCCGGTTTGAATGGCCGCAGGCTGAACTCGTCGCCGAGCTCGTTTTGTAAAAGGCTGGTCATGTGTTGCGTCAACGCGACGTTGGACTCAGTGCCGGCAATGTAAACGGCTGTTGTCGGGGGCGTTTGACTGAACGCGGAATGTGGTAGTGCCAGCAGGCAGAGAAAGAGCAGGCAAAAAGTGGTGCTTACAGGCATCCTGCCTGTGTACAAGGCGTTGTTTGACTCGGTTTTGGCTCTCATACCGTCCTGGGTTCAGTGCATTCCATTGACTGGATCAGAAGCGGATACCCGCTTCGATAAAAAACTGGTTGTGGTTCTGAATAATGTTATCCGGGCTCAGGTCCGGTTCCCTGTTGAGATAGTGTTGCACGGTAAAGGCCAGTTCGTAACTGTAGCTTGAGGCGAATATGCTACGCGCTAGCCTGAAATCCGCACGTTCGAATTGGGATCTCCGAAATTCGTCCGCCCAGTAAAACGTCGCAGACGATGTAAGGCCGAAAGGTAGCTGTTGTATCCAGGCAAAGCTTCCAGAGTGACGAACGGACAGTCGTCCGAGAAGCTCAACGACATATTCCTGATCCCTGGAGTCAAGTGCGTTGGGTGCACCGGTGTAACGGCCATTCTGATCAAGGTAGGCATAGGTAGCGCGAAGCTTGGTGCCGGCATAGTCGATAGACGATTCTACCTCGAAGCCTTCCTGATCCAGGTCGACATTGTTAGCGATGAACCATTCTTCCTCATTGATGATGCCGCTGATCATGTCTATCAGGTGATCGTTGAAATAGCGAACCTCCAGCGATAGTAGAGCCTGATTGACAAAAAACTGACCAAAATAGCTTATTTCCCGGGAAATTATACGCTCTTCTTCAAGCTCTTCACCAAAAGTTGAGGTTTGCGGATTAACCAGATCTTCGACCTCGAACCTTGCGCCCTCCAGAAAGTCGTAGGGTGGACGTATGTTTTTTGGCTGGTATCCCCAGTCAGGATTTTGCTCAAAAGCATCCGGGGTGCGAACAGCTTCCGAATACACGAATCTCAGGGCCTGGTTGTTGGTGATAAGGAAATTGGCTGCGACCCGTGGCGAGAGATAGTCATCATCGGTGGTTGTGGTACTTTCCCAGTTTCCGCCAGCATTGAAGGTGACCCACTCAAACGGCGTATATTCCAGGTTTGCAAACATCCGGGATTGGTAATTGTTGCCCCGGCCATTGAAGAAAGTCTCGGAACGATAGGTGTCTCTACGGTACCCCAGCCCGGAAACCAGTTTGAGGTCGGGGTTGAAATAAAGGGTATCCTGAATTTCGAATTCCAGCCGGGACTCTTCGATATCTTCGTTAAGATCCGCAATGAAGGGTGCCGGGCTGTCTTCTGGCATGCAATCGCCCGGTTCGAAATCGAATTCGGGTGCATTTCCGGCAAGAATATCATCGATCACCGGTCCGGAAATACACACAGGCCAACGCTGACGACGCTGATAATTCTGATAATTGACCTGGAAATGGAAGAAGTGGTTTTCGGACGTGTTCACGTTCAGCCGCGTTTGCAGATAGTAATCATCAACGATGATATCCGGGTGATCCGTGGCGCCCAGCTTACCGTTCTTTCTCAGGTCTTCTTCGTTGATACCGTCTACAACACCGCCCCGGAGCTCCACATTGGTGCTGTCTGAGGTGCGGACAATGCCGTCATAGCTGAAAGTGTTGATATCGTATCCATCATTGAACGGGAAGAACTGATCGTCATCTTCCTGCTTGTCAAAACCGTCGGATTTGCGTTTTTCATAGGCCAGTCGCCAACTGTAGGGGTTGCTGGTACCGCCAATGGAACCGAAAGTCCTGAGATGGCCGCGGGAACCGGAGACTGCCCCGAGCTGAACGCCCGCGGTATCCTCAGGTGAGCGGGTAATGATGTTGATGGTACCCAGGAATGCGTTAATGCCATCGGCTGCCGCGTTGGGGCCGCGGCTGACCTCTATCCGTTCTATGAGTTCCAGGGGTACGGGCATGGTATGCCAGTCTGTATCAGAGAGGCTGGCTCGGTATGAAGTACGACCGTCCACCAGAACCTGAAGCCGGCGCTGCTCGTAGTGCACCGTACCGTGGTAGCTCGTCACGGGGTTGTTGCTGCCCACTTCCGCAACTGTCATGCCTGGTACCAGGCGGAACACTTCCACAAGGTTCATTACCCCGAGATCCCTGATGAGATCCCCTTCGATAATGGTGGTGGTGCCCGGAACCCGGGATTTTGGCTGGCGGAGCCGGGTAGTTGTCAGAACTTCCGGAAGGGGCGGTTCAATGGATGACAATCCGGAAAAGTCTGTCGAAGACTCCCGTTCCTCAGCCTGGGTCGGGGTGTAAATCAACAGCGAGCCGGCTAAAACCAGGGTTATACAGGACAGCGGAGCGCTGGATCGGCGTCGGCCGGGTAACGTTTTGGCAACAGAGTTCGTAACGGGCATGGCAGTCGTTTTATAATCGGCTGAGTACGGGATAGACAGTGTCGTGCTTGAACGCCTTTTGTGTATCGTAGGTGACGACACTGCATTTGTCTCTCAAAATTGTAATGAATCTCTGATAAGCGAGTTGCGCCTATATGACATGTTGGGAAATCCTCGGAATCGAACCGACCCGTGATCCTCGCCAGATTGAAGCCGCTTATGAGCAGCAGAGCAAATTTGCCAGCGGCGAAGAAGCCGAGCGCCTGAAGCAGGCGTACCGGGAAGCAATGGGAAAGGGTGAGGCTCCACAGGCGCAGCCGCAACATCGTGAAGAACCCGTTTCTAACGAGCAGCCGCTGGATGCCAGCGAGCAACAAGTGGTTCGCGAAGTAGTGATTCAGGTGAATGCGCTGTTGAACGATTCCCGGCGCAACAAGGATCCGCAAATCTGGAAGGCGATCCTTGATGAGCCGCCTGCAGATCAGCCCCGGTTGCGGCGTGAAATAGGTAGGTCCCTGGAGCACCAGGTGCGGCCAATGGCGGAAAATGGCACCTTTCCGCCCCCTGTTGTCAGTTTTCTTGGCGAGTGGTTCGACTGGTACAGCCTGACCGAGGTGGTCAGAAAAGACCGGGAAGCAGAGGAGGCTGCACGGGGTGTGCAGCAACAAGAAGAGGCCGAAGAGTTGCCACCCCAGATGGTCAATTTCTGGCCGGCTGTGATTGGCTGGATTGTTGGGTTAGCGGTTCTGGCGACCCTTTTCGGTGGCATGGGAGGCGGCGGCTGAGGCTGCCTCAATTTTCTCGCGGTATTTCTGGGCCAGAATGGCCCCGACGATCACCTGAATCTGGTTGTAACACATGATCGGCAGCACGATCATGCCGAAGCCGGGGTGACCCGAGAACAGCACCTTCGCCATGGGCAATCCCGAGGCCAGACTCTTCTTGGACCCACAGAATACCACCGCCGCTTCATCCTCCAGGCTGAATCCGAAACGCCTGACCAGGAAACGTGCCATCACCATAAAGAACCCGAGCAGGGCAAAGCACAGCACGATAGCCAGTGCGATCGCTGGAACTGGCAGGTTCTGCCACAGACCGCTTTCCACCGAATGGGAGAATGCGGAGTACACAATCAGCCAGATCACGCATTGATCGTAACGCGACATCAGCCCCTCGTTACGCGCCAGGAATCCTCCCAGTAGCGGTCTCAGGGCATGCCCGGCTGCAAACGGCAGTAACAGCTGCAACACAATATCCTTCAGGGCCTCGGCCACCGAAAAGTTGCTGCCACCGGATGTACTGACCACCAGTAGCAGCAGAAATGGCGTTAACATCATTCCAAATACATTGGAGGCTGCGGCACTGCAAATGGCCGCCGGCACATTACCTCTCGCCATGGCGGTGTAGGCAATGGACGATGACACTGCCGAGGGCAGGACGCCCAGGTACAGAAAGCCCAGCCCAAGGTCCGCTGGCATCCACTGGGGTGCAAAATTGCTGATGCTGTTGATTGGCAATACGGCCAGAGGAAAGAATACGAAGGTGAGGGAAGTGATCAGTATGTGCAGGCGCCAGTGTGTGGCTCCGGCGATGATCTGATCGCGGGACAGAGCCGCTCCGTGAAAGAAGAACAGTAAAGCGACAGCCAGAGTGCCAATGGTTGCGAGCAGATCTGCCGTGTCGCCTTTGACCGGCAGAAAAGACGCCAGAACAATGGCACCGAGCAATAGCAGGGTAAAGGTATCGACCCTCAGTTTCATGGGCGATTGTCCCGAAGGGAATCCAGGCTGGGTTTCAGGAGCGCTTTTGCCAAAGTTTCTGCCTTTTCCTCATCCTGGCGTCGGATGGCAGCCAAAAGCAATTCATGATCTTCCTGAGACGGCTCGGGCAGATCAGGTTCGGTTTCCGTGCTCTCGATGGTACGGGAGACAGCATGGGCAAAGTAGTCGTAAAGCTCTGTCAACGCGGGATTATGGGACGCGGCGACCAGTGCATGGTGAAAGGCCTCGTCGTGGCGGATGCGGGCGGCAAGGTTGTCCCCGGCCTTTGCCCGGGAATCCAGTGCTTTACTCATGGCCACCAGATCGGATTCTGTACGACGACCGGCGGCCAGCCGGGAGGCTTCCGTTTCCAGCATGATTCTTACTTCCAGCTGATCCCCCAACTGGGTCCGGGCAATACGGCGCAGGGTTTCCCCGGCGTCCCTGGTGGACCGCACATAGGTGCCGTCCCCCTGTCGCGTTTCAAGCATGCCGACGTGCACCAGTACGCGGACCGCTTCCCGAACCGTGTTTCGACTGACGCCGAGCGCTTTGGACAGGTCTGCTTCCACGGGCAGTCGGGCGCCGATGGGCCATTGTCCTTGCTCTATGGCGGAACGGAGGCTCTCGATGGCCGTTTCAACCAGCGAGCCTTTTTTGATGGGTACAAGAGGCATGTCTATGATCCGGTTAAATTATGAACCAATCATCCTACGAATATCGGGAAACGTCAAATCCCGCCGGTCAGGGCGGGATTTTTTGGAGTTTGACGGCCTCGTTAGTGGGCTTCGGAGGGATACATCAGCTGGTAATCTGTCGTGTCCACACAACGTGTCGCCAGCCGGTAGCTGAAGGTGAAACCTGGCCAGTTGATGGTATTACGACCGTTTTTATCCAGGTACCAAGAGGTACAGCCGGCATTCCAGACGCTGTCTTCGAGTCCGGTCTGGACTGAGTCTGAGAACGTTTTCTGGCGCTCGGGTAACACGTCCATGGCTGATCCCGGGTATTTCTCCAGCGTACCGAGACAACTCATAACGTAGCGGACCTGGGACTCCAGCATGTACACAATGGAGTTGTGGGCCAGGTTTGTGTTCGGGCCGTAAAGCACAAACAGGTTAGGGAATCCGGTAACGGAAATCCCTTTGTAGGCTTCGACACCGTTCGCCCAGGCTTCATTGAGGGTGACATTGTCGCGACCGGTGATGGTCATCGGCGCCAGGAATTCTGACGCGGCAAAGCCGGTACCCAGAATGATCGCATCGACATCGTGGTGCTTGCCATCAGACGTCACCACGCCTGACTCGTCAATCCGCTCTATCGAGGTGGTAACCAGATCCAGGTGGGATTGGTTAATGGCCGGGTACCAGTCATTGGAAATCAGAATCCGCTTACAGCCGATCTTGTAATCGGGAATGATGTGCTTGAGCTTGTATGGGTCGGTCACATGCTTGCGGGCTTCCTTCCTGGCCTGGCGTGCAAACAGTTCCAGCAGGCCACTGAAGCGGGTGAAGGCCAGCGCGCGGCTTTCGTTTTTCCAGTAGATCATGTAGCGATAGAGTCGGTCCCACGCCGGGACGGACTTGAACAAGGACTGTTCCCAGGCCTTGAAAGGCCGGTCGGCCTTAGGCAATACCCACGCAGCTGAACGCTGAAACAGGCTGAGTGACTTCACCTGCTTCATGATTTCCGGCACAAACTGGATGGCGCTTGCCCCGGTACCGATCACGGCAACCCGTTTGTCGTTCAGATCGTAATCATGATCCCAGCGCGCGGAGTGGAACAGCTTACCCTTGAAGCGGTCCATGCCCTGGATATTGGGGTACGCAGGCTGGTTCAGCTGCCCCGTGGCGGACACCACGACATCTGCCATGCGCTGCTGCCCATCCTGAGTGGTCACGGTCCAGGTGTTGCTTGCCTCATCAAAGGCGGCACGTGTAACTTCCTGGTGAAACTGGATATGACTGGCAAGACCATACTTTTCCACGCAGTTTTCCATGTAGCCCAGCAACTCCTTCTGGAGCCCGAATTTACGGGACCAGTCGTGCTTCGGCTCAAAGGAATAGGAATAGAAGTGTGACTGTACGTCGCAGGCGGCACCCGGGTAGGTGTTGTCACGCCAGGTGCCACCGACGTTGCCGGCTTTCTCCAGCATGGTGAAATTGTCGTAACCGGCTTGTTTTAACTGAATGGCCATACAGAGACCACCGAAGCCGGTTCCGATGATTATCACCGATGGCTTTTTTGCACTCGCCTTGTTCGTCATCACCTGAATCCTGTTTGCTGTTGGCTACGCTGTTACCAACAAGTATAAAGCGCCAACAGGGGATCAGGGATGGCTAATGTGTGCAAACCGGGTGGTCAGAACGATCAATAACGAAGCAGGGCTGATCCCCAGGTGAATCCGCCACCAAAAGCTTCCAACAGGACGACTTCGTTCTTTTTGATGCGGCCATCACGAACGGCTACGTCCAGGGCGAGGGGAATGGAGGCTGCCGAGGTATTACCGTGTTTGTTGACGGTGACCACCACCTGGTCCATGGACATGTTCAGTTTCCTGGCTGTCGCGGCGATGATGCGCAGGTTAGCCTGATGGGGAACGAGCCAGTCGATATCCGACTTCTGCATCTGGTTCGCATCCAGGGTCTCATCGACAATCTTGCCGAGTGTATTAACCGCGATCTTGAAGACTTCATTACCTTTCATGTGAACGTGCCCTTTACCGGCCCGCACCTGATCAAAGCCGTCGCCAATGCCATAGGGCACATGCAGCAGCTCTTCATACTGGCCGTCGGCATGGATATGGGTGGACAGAATGCCGGTTTCCTCGCTGGCCTCCAGTACCACGGCACCGGCACCGTCGCCAAAGAGTACGCAGGTGCCACGGTCTTCCCAGTCCAGAATACGGGAGAACAGTTCTGCTCCCACAACCAGCGCCTTTTTGCTGCTGCCGGTCTTGATGAACTTATCAGCCACTGAAAGTGCATAGACAAACCCGCTACACACTGCCTGGATGTCGAAAGCAGGGCAGCCATGAATATCAAGGCGGGCCTGGAGAATGCACGCAGAGCTCGGGAAAATCTTGTCCGGTGTTGAGGTGGCGAAAATGATCAGGTCAATGTCATCGGGCGTGAGTCCGGCCGCTTCGATGGCGAGTCGAGATGCTTTTTCCGCGAGATCAACGGTGGTTTCCCCCTCCACGGCAATATGCCGCTGTTCAATTCCGGTACGTTCACGAATCCATTGGTCGCTGGTGTCGACAATCTTTTCCATGTCTTTGTTGGTCATGACATTCTGGGGCAGATACGAGCCCGTGCCGACAATTCGCGCGTACGTCATGTGCAATTTTCCTCAGGGTAAACAAATCAATGCTCAGGTTCTTTTAATCATCCTATACCCTATTGATGGGCCCTAGCTATTAGCGGTTTGTCAAAGGCGAAGGCGGCAATGCACAGAGCTGGTACTCGAGCCATAATAGGCTATACCTTTAAAGAGAAAACCTTGATGAGAAGGAGTGTTAATGACAGACCTTCCGCTTGGCATGAAGTATTACCTGCTAATCCTCACCTCCAGCCTGATTGAAGACCTCAATGATTATGGCGTCAGATGGGTGGCCAACGAATCCGGTGTTGCTATTCGTGATGTTGAGAAGGCGTTCTTCAGCGCCAGGGCAATCGGGAACCGCCTTCCAGACGAGCCGGAAGAAGCGGATCCCCGCCTGTGGCCAGATGTCATGAAAGCCATTCATACCATTCGCCGGGTGTTGGATCTGGTCGAGAAAACTACCTTTGATGCCGTTATCGCAGAGGCCCTGGAGAGTACTTCGGAGAAAGCCCGGTCCGACATCAGGCATGTCTTTGAGCAGAAACGGGCGGCAGGAGAGGTCGACTTCCGGCTTCACGGCATTCTCAACACCATGCCGGTAGCAGACGAACCAGACCCCGCCGTTCAGGAGTCCTTCATGCTCAAGAGGGCGCGACGTTATCAAAGCTTCATGAGTTTCGATGGCGCTAGCCTGTACCCGGAAGAGAAGGTAATACTGGAGGATGCCAGGATACTGGCGCGCCATATTATGGATGGCGACAGGAATAACCGGAGGATTGATGCCTTGTTAGTGATGGGCGCTGTACTGATAGAAACCGCCAGTGTGCGGCTGAAGCCAAATATTCCCGAATTGATACGGGAGAGTTTCGACCGTATGACAACCAAGGCGGCGATGGCGCTGGGGGCCATCGTGTACCGGGACGAATACCAGAGTTTCAAGGCCTCGTTGGGGCTGGAGCGTCTGGAATCGGATTTGTAGGGCGATGGATTTGAACGTTCTGAGGCTATTCACAAATCCTGAGTAAGAATGGCATCCTGATTAAACACGCTGCGAGAAAAAGGAGATGAGGTAATGGGCATTTCGAACCACGAGCTTCACAACGAATTTCCCCAATATGGAGATCTGATTGACGAGTTGAACAAGAATGACCCGAAATTCCAGGAACACTTCAAAAGGTATACAGCACTGGACCAGGAAATCGAAGGGCTGGAGCTTAGGGATTCACCAATAGGTGACGATAAGTTGCACCGGATGAAGCAGCAGCGTCTGGAACTGAAGGATGACCTGTACCAAACACTCGTGAAGAAATCCAACGGCAAGGGGTAGGTATAAACAGGTAGTTCTTCTGGCTCAGGAGCCAGGTGGCGTAGTGGTTTCCAAGTATGGGGCTGGAAAGGCTTTTTCCATAAAATAGGTAACTAACAAACCGGTTTTGGTCTGCCCCTTGTTGTTACCTATGAATGGAAGGTTACTATGAAAAAAGCTGCATCACTGTACAAAGGGTGGAGAATGAAACGTAATTTTCTCCACCTCGTTCATACCACTGAGCCTCGCCTGCTTATGGACGCAGGCTACCCGCCAGAAGTTGTTGAACAGCGCTTGAAAACGCCGTTCTGGAAGTTCTGAGCCGCCAATACAAACAGGCTATCTGAAGGCGGCCTTGAGAAACTCAGTAAAGAGCCGTGCCCGCTTTGGGAGATACTTGCGGTCTGAATAGACTGCATAGATTGACCGGGGAATTGGACGGGCGTCCAGGTGCAATTCCCGGAGTTCTCCCCGTACCAGTTCCTGTTGAACATAGGCCCTTGGCACCAGCGCAATGCCAAGGCCGGCCTTTGCGGCGTCTGCCAGGACCAGTGAATTATCCGCAGTGACCGGACCGGAAACCGGTACCGAGATCGGCACGGTGTCACCCGTTGAGAGTGAAAATTCCCAACGGTTGGCGTCGGAGCTCAGGCTGTAGATCAGACATTGATGCTGATCAAGCGCCCCGACCGTTTCAGGAGCGCCGACACGGTTCAGGTAGCTGGGGGAGACCACCAGAATTCGCTCAAGTGCGCCCAGTCGAACGGCAATCAAAGAGGAATCTTCCGGAGCCTCAATGCCGCGAATAGCCAGGTCGACCCCCGACCCCACCGGATCCGTGATCTGGTCACTCATCTGCATCCGAATGGCGATCTGTGGATGTTCGTTCTGGAACTGGAAAACAAGCGGTGCCAGCACTTTCATGGTCAGGGAGACGGGGCTGGCAATCACCAACTGGCCGGCGAGTTCCCCGGTATTCGCTACAGAGTCCAGCAAGTGCTCGGTCTGTTCGGTGATGGATCGGCAGTACTCGTAGAACCGGTGCCCCTCGTCGGTGAAGCTGATCGTGCGGGTGTTGCGAAGAATCAGCTTGGCGCCGGTCCAGGACTCCAGGAATTTGACGTACTTGGAGATCACGGCATTCGAGCAACGGAACTCGTCTGCGGCTGCCGTAAAAGATCCCAGCTCATAGATTCGCTTGAAGTACTCCACACCCTTGAGGCGGTCCATGCCCGGACTCCATGCTGTTGATTGGACGATGGCCGCCATTATACAGGGGTTGGATCAGACTGCTTGTGTGAGGTGCGGATCGACCTCCGAATCGGGAAATGAGTTTTCACGAAATGGGGGCTGATTGACCGTATCGGCTCATGGATCATGGCGGTCTTCTGATGGGGAGAACACCGTATGAAATCCGAAGCCGTGATTGAGAGTTTCCGACCGGACGCCGTATCCGTGCTCCTGCTCCTGGGGGTAGGGGTGTTGATTGCGCTCATGCTGCCGCTGTCAAAAATCGCAATGAGCCTGGGGATGACACCGCTGGCCTATGCCTTCTGGCAGGCTTTTGGGGGCGGTTTGATCCTTCTGGTCGTTCAGGGGCGGGCGCGGACTATCCGCTGGCGAGGTGCTGTGGCACGCTATTTTGGGTTCAGTGCACTGACGGCCATTGCCTTACCCAATGTGCTTGCCTTTATCGTAGTTGCGCAGATAGGTTCGGGGCTGACTGCAACATTGTACGCCTTGCCCTCATTGGCAACCTACGCCATTGCGCTGACACTGCGCATGGAAACCCTGAGTGCGGCCAGGGCCATGGGCTTGTTGATGGGGGTTGCCGGTTGCGTCTGGATACTGTCTCCCAGCCCCGCCGGTATCAGCGAAGACACCGTTCCGTGGCTAATGTTGGGCCTGCTGATCCCATTATCACTGGCAATTGGCAACATCTACCGAACCACGCACTGGCCCAGAGGTGCCTCTCCGGAACAGTTGGCCCCGGGCATGCTTCTGGGCGGCGCCATCCTGATACTCGCTGTCATCCTGGTCCGGGGTGAGGCTGCCACGCTGTTGGTTGGTCATCCCACGTTATGGGGCATCCTGATCATTCAGTCGATGGTGACGGCGGTAGGGTATCGAGGATTCTTTCAATTACAGAAACGCTCGTCACCCACCTTCCTGAGTCAGCTTGGGTTTGTGATCACGCCTGCGGGCCTTCTGTTCGGGATTCTTGTCTTCAATGAGTCCTATGGCTGGCCCGTCTGGGGCGGCGTAGCATTGCTGATGATCGGGGTCGTGTTGGCGAACAGGCCGGTAAAAAGCCGGGCCATTACATCGTGTATTAAGGGGAATCGGATGGCAGAATAAGCCGGTGTCAGCTACATCTCGTTCCTATCCCGCGGGCCCGGAGGTTTGCTTTGCCCATGTTCGGCCAGATTACAAGTGATCCGCTCTCAGTGCTTGAGTACCTCGCCACCGCACGGAACGCTGGTTCCTGTGCATTGGTGGTTCTGGTCTCAGTGGAAGGACCGGCTTCGCGATCCCCCGGGACCCTCATGGCGGTGAGGGATAATGGAGAGTATGTCGGATCCCTGTCGAATGGATGTCTGGAGTCAGATGTTGTGTCACAGGCACTGGAAACCATGGCGACGAATCAGGTGAGACGTATTCGCTATGGTGCCGGGAGTGATTACCTGGATATTCAGTTGCCTTGCGGCGGCGCGGTTGTTCTCCTGGTTATCCCTGATCCTTCCCTAACCTGGCTGGATAAGGCCATCACCGGTCTTAAGAATCGGAAAAGCTTTGATCTCGATATCCGGAAGCTCGCGCCCGGAAAGCCGGAACTCGCCGAGCCTTATCCACGGATTCAATACCAGCCCCGATTAAAACTGGCTATTTGCGGCAGGGGTGCAGAACCCCTGGCCTTGGCTCATCTGGCACTCGGTTCAGGGTTTGATGTGGAGATGTACCTGCCGGGAGTGGAGGAGGTGACCCAGCTGACCGATCACGGAATTGCGGCTCAGGTTATCAGCCCCAGTTCGTTTGATGGGGCGTCCCTGGATAACAGAACCGCGTTTGTCGCGATGTTTCACGATCACGACTATGAGATTCCGATTTTGGCTAAGGCGTTGGCGAGCAATGCCTTCTACATCGGTGCGATGGGCAGCCATCGCACCCACGAAGCCAGATTGGAAGCGTTACGGAATCTGGGGCACAGCTCCACCGAACTGAATCGCATCCATGGCCCCATAGGACTGGTTGGCCCGATGAAAGATCCGCAACGTCTGGCGATCTCGGTATTGGCTGAGATACTGGGCGAGGAAAGTCCCCAGATACAAACGGTGTAGCCAGATGGGACACTCGGGACGGATCAGGAGGAAGTCATGATCCGCCCCGTTACTCACGGAAGTGGGTAATCGTCAGAAGTACATTTTACGGATCATCGCCGGCATGACACGCAAGCTTGCCCGTACAAAGTCGACTGGCGAACGGGGGGCCACCAGATGCAACGCGTTGTGAATGGCGTTGTTACTGGCCTCATCCTGCGGGTACCACCACAGGTTGCGTTTGGCTTTCAGCCAGTCCCAGTTCACCACTTTTGAATGAGTCATCTCCAACAGCCCCTCCGGGCCGTGGGTACGACCAATCCCGGACTCACCGGGACCGCCCCAGGGCAGGTCGGACATGCCGTGGGTGTACAGATGATCATTGATTGCCACCACGCCACCGTTAATGCGATCGGCCAGTTTCTTGCCCCGCTTGGTGTTACGGGTCCAGATGGAAGCCGTCAGTGCCATGGTGCAGTCATTGGCCAGGGCTACCGCTTCGTCCTCAGTCCTGAACGACATGACAGGTATCACGGGCCCGAAGGTTTCCTCACGCATCAGGGCCATGTCGTGATGCACATCCGTCACCAGGGTGGCAGGATGGAATTCGCCTTCCTGATCACTGATCGCCTGTGACTGGGCGACAATTTTGGCCCCATCCCTGACTGCGTCGGCCAGCTGCCCCTCAACGAACTGGCGTTGTTTGGCCGTAGTCATCGAACCTATGTCCACGGAACACTTGTCATCGGGAACACCGTGGCGTAATGCCTTTGTTTTCTCTGCCATCAGCTCCACAAACCGGTGATACACCGACTCATGAACATAGACGCGCTCAACACCACCGCAGGATTGCCCAGCATTCTGATAACCCGCCCAGGCAGCGCCATTGGCGGCACGTTCCAGGTCGGCATCCTCCAGGACAATCATCGGGTCCTTTCCACCAAGTTCCAGCGACACCGGGGTCAACGTAGCCGCGGCCTGGGCCATGATCTGTTTTCCGGTGGGGACAGAGCCGGTGAAGAACAGCTTGTCGATGCCGTTTTCAAACATAGCGCTGGACACCTGCCCGCCGGAGCCGACGATGTGGTGGAACAGGCCCTCCGGCAATTCAGCTGCGGCCACGATATCCTCGATGGCTTTGCCAACCAGAGGTGTTGCGGCAGCCACTTTCAGGATAATGGCATTACCAGCCATCAGCCCCATGACCACTTCGCCGAAAGGAATGGACAATGGATAGTTCCAGGGGCTGACGATGCCAACCACACCCAGTGGGTCGTGACGGATTTCAGAACGTTTGCCGATCCACAGAAGGCTGGAGGGCCCCCGATACTCGGGCTTCAGTACACTCGCCGCATTCTTGCCATACCAGTCGCAGGCCATCAGGCAGGGCAACACCTCGGTCGCCAGGGCGTCCATACGTGTCTTGCCATTGCTTTCACTGACGATGCGGGCCAGCTCATCGGCATTGTCACGGATATAGTTACCCATTTTCTTCATGTGCTGGCGGCGCTCGGCAAAGGATTTCTCCGCCCATTCGGCCTGAGCCTTCCTTGCCTGACTGAACATTTCAGGGATCTGGTGAACTGGCGTGTAGGGCAGGGAACCCAACGTCTGGCCGTTGGCCGGATTCGTGGCCGTTAGTTCAAGTGTGGGAATGTCTTGTTTAACCATTTCCATTTCTGGAATCCTCCTTTGGGGGGATAAAGCTCATGGCACGTTCAGCCAGTGCAGTGATTGTCAGGCTCGGGTTTACACCAAGATTGGCGCCGAGCATTGAACCGTCAATGACGTAGAGATTCTGATAGTTGAAAACACGGTTTTGCGAGTCGATCACGCCGCGTTCAGGGCTGTCCGCCATCGCACAACCGCCCATGCAGTGAGCGGTGAAAGGCACATTGAAGAAAATTTCCGTCGCCGTGGTGAACGGAATGCCATTAAAGTGCGCGGCCATCTTCTTCGTGAATTCGTTGGCTTGCGGAATATTGGTTGGAATCCGATTACCTTCACTGCACAGTAGTTTGCTGAAGGGCCAGTACCAGCGGCGTTTCAGGCGCATCGACAACGAGGCATCCACGGTCTGCATGACCAGGAAAATCAGTGATTGTCGCGCCCAGCCAAAAGGATTGGCGGCGCGGCAAAACGTCACCGGATGGCGCAACAGTGCCCACAGCCAGTGCAGAATACGCATAGGCCCTTCGCCACCGACCATCAGCGCGGTCAGGGTGCTGTTCAGGTCGTGCCCATTGCCGTAACGGGTCGCTTCAATGTGGGTGTGTTTGTCGATGTGGATGCCAGAGCCAATGGCAACGCCGGGACTCATGTCGACCTCCTTGCCAGGGAAGCGGATGCCAAGCACGGATTCGGCGTTGGTCCGAACGCGGTTGCCCAGGTCATCGGAGATATTTGGCAGCGAGCCCTTCTGTTTGAGCTTGAACAGCAGTTCCTGTGTGCCCAGGGATGAGGCCGCAAATACGACCCGACCGGCCCGAAAAGTCCGGCGTTGTTTGTTGAATCGGGCGGTGGAGCATTCCGTGGTGACTTCGTAGCCATCACGGCCATCCTCCTGACCATTCAGGGGCCGCACGTCCACCACGCGGGTTTCCTCAAAAACCTTGGCCCCGTTCTTCTCGGCGAAGTACAGGTAATTCTTGTCCAGAGTGTTCTTGGCGTTATGACGACAGCCGGTCATGCAACCACCGCAACCGGTGCAGGTACCGCGCTCGGGCCCTTCGCCGCCAAAATAGGGGTCGGGATAAGTCTCCCCGCCGGATTCACCCTTGGGAGGAAAGAAGGTCGCTACCCGCGTCGGTTTGAAGGTGTCGCCAACGCCTTCGAGCTCAGCCATCTCTTTCAACAGATTATCGGCAGGGCCAAACAATTCGTTCTCGGTCACGCCGAGCATGCGTTCAGCCTCGGCGAAGTGGGCCGGCATTTCTTCTTCCCAGTCGGACAATCCGGCCCAGGTGCCTTCACCCCAGATGGAATCGGGCGGTACAAGCAGGGTATTGGCGTAGGTGATCGATCCTCCGCCTACGGCGTTGCCACAGATCACCATCACATGACGAAAAGGGCGCAAGTTAAAGAAGCCTTTCAGACCAAGGCGGGGCCGCCAGTAAAAACGGCGGGCGTTCCAGTTGGACTCGGGGAAATCCTCGGCGTGCCAGCGTTTCCCCATCTCCATAACGGCGACCGAGTAGCCTTTTTCCGCCAATCGGTGCGCTGAAACACTTCCACCGAAACCGGAGCCGATGATCAGGTAGTCAAAATCATAGTTACTCATAGTGTTCCTGTTCTCGCCGCGTAACGGCCAGGAATCAAAGCCCCGGCGCACGCCAATTGTTGTTCTTGTGGTGACTCGCCCACATGGTATCGGCTCTCTGGCGCTGGAGTTGGGTTATTTAATGACATATTGGGGTTATTAAATGACAAACCGAGTAGTTACCACCGTATGGACGGAACTGGCTGTCATTCATCGTCCCGCAAATCCAGGGTGTGGGTCATTGGCGCTAAAGACGGAATCTATGACGAAAGTGGTGCCCTATACATAGACGGTGGCACCGACTCCCAGCGTTTGAAGGCTTTCCGGAAATTGGCGATATCCGAGTAGCCCAGTGCATAGGAGATCTCCTGCACGGTCATCTGTCCGGTTTCCAGGTAACGGGTTGCGAGCTGGTGGCGGACATCCTCAAGAATGTCCCTGTACGATGTGCCTTCCTCGATCAGGCGGCGGTGGAGGGTTCTTGGTGTGACATGGAACCGCCTCGCGGTCATTTCCAGCGATGGGAAGCCATGGGTACTCTGCAACATGATCCGACGCACGCGCACAGCCCAGGTTTGTTCCGAAGACAGCTTCTCCAGCTCTTGCTGGCAGACTTTCAGCCCTTCCTGAAAGCTGACGGTATTCGCGAGTTTCAGTGGTTGATCAATCGTCGCCAGGGGCAGGGAAAAGCCAGCTGAATCCTGGTTGTAGGAGACCGGGCACCGAAACATTGCTTCTGCCAGCTTCGCGTCGCCATCAAAAGGGAAGGTGACCTCCCGGATGTCGCAGGTCCCCATGGTTGTGAAGTCCAGAATATTTCGAATCGCCAGGACGATGGCTTCGGTAACCGGTCGGCGAACGTCCTCCAGCGGCCTGTTCTCGTAGAAGCTCACCCATAACCGGTCACCCTGTTGGACGGACTCCATAGTCACCATGTCGGTCCTGAGAACCAGGTAACGCTCCAATAACTCCACCACTTGCCGGGTCGTGCCGCTGCTTAGCGCTGCATAGCCAAGAATGCCGTGGGTATTGATCAGCAGCCGTTCTCCGATCATCAGTCCCAGCGCCTTGTCGTTGCAGAATCGGCCAGCGTCCAACAGGAGTTGCCGAAATGTCGCCCAAGGCATGGTGATCAGGGCTTCCTCGGATTCGCTTGGATCAATTCCCAGATGCCGCAGCCAGCCCTCTGTCGGGACACCAGTATCCGCGACGATATTGATGATCTGGAGGATGTAGTGATTGGGCAGGGTAATTTTCGAGTTCGACATTTGATGATTGTCAATTTATCACCCGTGGATGTCAATAAATGACCCCGCCATTTTCGGTGAGGGACACTAGCATGTATCCCGTGAGAACAAAAACGGGGGCAGATCATGTTTTCTTTATTCAAGAAGAGTGCACCGAAAGAACATCGCGCAGAGATAAACGGGGAAGCCGTACAGGTATTCCAGAAAGAAACAATCCTGCACGCCGCACTGAGGGAGAACATCGATTTCCCGCACAGTTGTCGTGTCGGGGGCTGCGCGTCCTGCAAATGCCGCCTCGTCAAAGGGACAGTGAAAGAGCTGACGGACATTGGCTATATCCTCAGCGACGACGAACTCGATCAGGGGTATATCCTGGCTTGCCAGAGTGTCCCGACGAGCGACGTCACCGTTGAGGTGGACCTGGCAGCACAAAAGCAGCGCAAGAAGATTCCGGGACGGGTGGTCCTGCAGGAACGGCTAACCCACGATATCACGCATCTTAAATTACAGCTCGATCAGGCACTGATTTACAAAGCCGGCCAGTATGTGGACCTGTCCCTTGATTCGTTACCGGGACTGGCCAGGAGCTATTCCTTTGCCACGCCCTGTCAGATGGATGCGACGCTTTCCTTCTTCGTTCGCAAAGTACCGGGCGGCCTGTTTTCAACGGAAGTGAATGATCAGAACTTGCTGGGCCACACCGTCATGGTGGATGGCCCGGCAGGCGAGTTCTGGTTACGCCCTTCGGACGCACCCATGATTCTGGTTGCCGGTGGCAGCGGTCTTGCTCCGATCCTGGCAATCCTGAAAGACGCCCTGGATGGACAGAGCCATAGGCCAGTGACCTTGTTGTTTGGCGCCAGGTCTCAACAGGATCTGTACCGGTTGGATGACATTCGGGATCTCGCGCTCAAATGGTCAGCAGCCTTCAGATTCATCCCTGTTTTATCCCGGGAAGACGAAAATTCGGATTGGACCGGCGCCCGTGGACGGGTGACCGACGTCATCCCAGCGCTTTCGTTGCAAGGATCAGAAGCCTATCTGTGTGGCCCACCAGGAATGATCGATGCCGCCGAAGCCAAGCTAATTGAGGGTGGCGTCAAGCGGACAAACATTTATGCCGACCGATTCACAACCACACGGGATGCTCTGGACGCTGGCGCCTCAGCTCTGGCTGTCTGACTAAATAAATATAAAATATAAGGAGTTAAAAGATGATGTTATTCCACTATCTTAAGTTCTTTTTCTTTCACGGCATCGGCCTCCTATCTTTCGTGTCTCTGGTGGCTGGCGGCCATTGGATCAGCCTGGGACTGTTGGCGGTCTTGGTGATCTATATTGCCGGGGACGCCCTTTGTGGTGATGACACAACAACACCGGAATTCAGACGCCCCACTATATTGACGGTGCAACTATGGATGGCACTGCCGTTGTTGTGTCTGATCGTTTTCGCTTCCGTCTGGAGCTTCAGTGCAACGGATATCGCCGGGTTTGGCGCCCTGGTTGCCGAACTGACCGGCTATGATGCGACCTCGGCCCGCGATGCCACGCCCTTTATTCACCACATTTCAGGGGTGGTGCTGACCGGACTGATGATTGGAATCATCGGCACCATTACCGGCCACGAGCTCACCCACAGAACTTGGGACCCGGTATCCATGTTGATTGGACGCTGGTTGTTAGCATTCAGTTTCGACACGGTGTTTTCCATCGAGCACGTCTACGGGCACCACCGCTACGTGTCGACCACCGAAGATCCGGCGACGGCCCCACGCGGACGAAACGTTTATCACCACGTCGTGGCATCCACCCTGAAAGGCAATGCCAGCGCCTGGAATATCGAGCAACGCCGGCTCAGGCGTAAAGGTCACTCCGCAATGTCCTGGCGCAATGCCGTGATCCGGGGGCATCTAATGAGCGCGCTGCTCGTTGCTATCGCCTTCGCCATGGGAGGATTTGGCGCCATGGTGTATTTCGTGGCCTGTGCACTGTGGGGGAAGGCCTTACTCGAGATCGTTAACTATATGGAACATTACGGCATGGTCCGTAACCCGGAAACCCCGGTGCAGCCACGGCATTCCTGGAATACCAACAAACGCATCAGCTCCTGGACCATGTTTAACCTGACTCGCCATTCCCATCATCACGCCCAGGGCGAGGTGCCTTATCAGAACCTGAAGCCGT
>JAKLLS010000144.1 GCA_022014155.1 Marinobacter sp.
CGGTCAGAACCGCGAACTTGTCGCCTTCCTTGACCAGACCCATGGCAATACCGGCCACCGGCGCCTTGATCGGCACACCGGCATCCATCAGCGCCAGACTGGAACCACAGACGGATGCCATGGAGCTGGAGCCGTTGGATTCGGTGATTTCGGATACCGCACGGATGGCGTACGGGAACTCTTCCAGAGTCGGCATAACCGCCAGAACACCGCGCTTGGCCAGACGCCCGTGACCCACTTCACGACGACCCGGCGTGCCCACACGACCGGCTTCACCCACGGAATACGGAGGGAAGTTGTAGTGGAACAGGAACGGATCCTTACGCTCACCTTCCAGCGCGTCGATGATCTGCACATCACGGGAGGTTCCGAGTGTGGTCGTCACGATGGCCTGGGTCTCACCACGGGTGAACAGCGCAGAACCGTGAACGCTGGGCAGAACACCCACTTCGATATCAATCGGGCGCACGGTCTTGGTGTCACGGCCGTCGATACGCGGCTTGCCGTCGATCACCTGATTGCGGACGATGGACTTTTCCACCTTGCCGAAATACTTTTTGACCTCACTCTCGGAAGGCTGGCCTTCCTCTTCACCCGCCAGCTTTTCAACCAACGCAGTCTTGATCTCACCCAAACGCGCGTAACGCTCCATCTTGTCACGGATGCTGTAAGCTTCCTCAATGGCAGCGGACGCCTCGGACTTGACGGCATTCAGCAGCTCGG
The DNA here is from genome assembly GCA_022014155.1 of Marinobacter sp. Classification (GTDB taxonomy): domain Bacteria; phylum Pseudomonadota; class Gammaproteobacteria; order Pseudomonadales; family Oleiphilaceae; genus Marinobacter. Next base: position 724 of record JAKLLS010000144.1, read on the forward strand.
TGTTCTCTGGCTCAGGCTGCCATTCCCAACGCGGCTTGCCAATCTCGGCAGCGAATTCCTTGATGGCGGATACGGCAGTCTGCATTTCCTGATGGCCATACAGCACGGCACCGAGCATCTGATCTTCGGTCAGGCCCTTGGCTTCGGATTCCACCATCAGCACCGCGTCTTCAGTACCTGCAACGACCATGTCCAGCAAAGAGGTCTGCAGCTCTTCAAAAGTCGGATTCAGGAAGTAGCCTTTTTCGTTGGTGTAACCCACACGGGAAGCACCAATCGGGCCGTCGAACGGAATGCCGGAAATGGACAATGCGGCAGAGGCGGCCAGCATGGCGGCAATGTCAGGATCCTGGTTCTTGCTGGAGGACATCACGGTGGTGATGACCTGAACTTCGTTCATGAAGCCGTTCGGAAACAGAGGACGGATCGGACGGTCGATCAGACGGGAAGTCAGGGTTTCTTTCTCGGAAGGACGACCTTCACGCTTGAAGAAACCACCCGGAATTTTACCAACCGCGTAGGTCTTCTCGAAGTAGTTAACGGTCAGCGGGAAGAACGGCTGACCCGGCTTCGCTTCCTTGGCACCAACAACGGTACCGAGAACAGAAATGTCGTCGATGGTGACGAGAACAGAACCGGTTGCCTGACGGGCAATACGACCGGTTTCCAGAGTGACGGTCTTGCCACCCAGTTCAAAACTTTTCTTTACGGGATTCAGATCCACGGTAACTCCTGAAATTATCTTATCCAAATTGACTCAGCCAATCCGCCCCTGCGGATTGGCCGCTACAGCTACAGGATGTTCGTGAGGTAATCTGAAGGGTAACCCGCCTGAAAGCTAACAGGCTGTTGCAAAACCCCGGGCATCGACAATCATTCCAAAGGGAATTCCGGGCCGGGCTTTTCAACAACCTGCTATCAATTTCGGCTTTCCATTACGACAGGGAATCCCCAATCACTACCGACAAACTCACTGCAGCATTGCTGATCTGAGAAAAGCACAACTGGCGAGGCACCCAAGGCACCCCGCCAGTTGATGGCCAAGGCGTCCCAAGCAGGGACGATTGACCGTCAGGTCGCTATTACGACCGGATTAGCGACGCAGACCCAGACGCTGGATAAGATCCAGGTAACGGTCGGCGTTTTTACGCTTGAGGTAGTCCAGCAGTTTACGACGCTGGTTTACCATCCGGATCAGACCACGGCGGGAATGATGATCCTGCTTGTTGGTCTTGAAGTGATCCTGCAGCTTGTTGATGTTGGCGCTCAGCAGAGCCACCTGAACTTCCGGGGAACCGGTATCGCCATCACCTTGCTGAAAATCCTGAACGATCTGTGCTTTCTCATTGGCAGACAGTGCCATAACTCACCTCATGGTTTGCGATGCTATTGAATTCGGCCGAACCACGCATCTCTACAGCCCGGCTAACCAGCCTCCGCGATTAATAACCGCGTCAGCTGCTCTTCACCAGTCGGCGAGGCACCAGTTTGGTGGCCTCCCCTTCCGGGAATGCTTCCGCCAACCCTATGAACCGTTCATTGCCGTACAGGCGAACGAAGCCTTCAAGGGGCTGACCCGATATTCTAACTGGTTGCCCGTTAATTATCGACACCAGTGACTGGCCGCTCAACTCCTGCTCCGGGAACATCGACAGGGCCGCATCCGGAGCCACCAACAGGCCATCCAGACTCTCGCCACGCTCGCGCATAGCCTCAAGCTTATCAACAGGATAGGCATCTGCCAGAGTGAAACCCGAAGCCATGGTACGGCGCAACGCGGTGACATGGGCACCACACCCAAGCGCTTCACCGATATCTTCAACCAGTGAGCGAATATACGTACCCTTGGTGCAACTGACCGCAATGTCCAGCTCACCATCACGCACATCAAGCAGCGTCAGCTCGTAGATAGTGACGGGGCGGGCAGGACGCTCGACTTCAATGCCTTCACGGGCGTATTCGTAAAGCGGACGGCCCTTGTGCTTCAGGGCCGAGTACATGGAGGGCACCTGCTGGATATCCCCACGAAACTGTTCCAATACCAGCTCCAGGCTCGCGGAATCCAGCCCTGCGGGCACGGGCTTTTCCTCAACCACGGCACCTTCGCTATCACCGGTTTCCGTGCGCACACCCAGCTTCGCCGTAGCGATGTAGGACTTGTCGCTGTCCAGCATCATTTGGGAGAACTTGGTGGCTTCACCGAAACAGAGAGGGAGGACCCCTGTTGCCAGCGGGTCCAGCGCGCCGGTATGGCCGGCCTTGGCCGCACCAAACAGACGCTTGACCTGCTGCAGAATGCCATTGGATGTCACATCCAGAGGCTTGTCGATCACCAGGATACCGTTAACGTCACGGCCTTTACGTCTGCGACTCAAGCGTCTCGCTCCGGATCATCCGAGGACGTATCGTCATCGGAGACTGCAGGCTTGTCGCCCACCGCCTGCCGAATCAGATTATCCATTTTGCGGCTGTAGCCCTGAAGTGTGTCGAAGTGAAACCTCAGCTGCGGCATAACCCGCAGCTTCATGGCCCGGCCTACCTGGCCCCGCAGGAATCCCGACGCCTTGTTCAGAACCGTCAGGGAATCCTTGACCTCCGGAGACTCTTCCGTCAGTTCTTCAGTTGATAGCAGGGACACATAGATATCAGCATACCCAAGATCGCGGCTTACCTTGACGGCATTGACCGTGACCATGCCAACCCGCGGGTCTTTTACTTCCCGCTGGATCAGTTGGGCCAGCTCACGCTGCATCTGATCGCCGATGCGATCAATACGACTGAACTCTCTTGGCATCAGGCTTCCTTTAACCTCAGGCGCATCATGCGCCGGTGGACTCAAGCTTGCGCTCGACCCGGACGCGATCGAAGACTTCGATCTGGTCACCGACTTTTACGTCGTACCCCTTAACACCGATACCACATTCCATGCCGTTACGGACTTCCGGTACGTCATCCTTGAAGCGACGCAGGGATTCCAGCTCACCTTCAAAGATCACCACGTTGTCACGCAGGACACGGATCGGCTTGTTACGGTATACGGTACCCTCAGTCACCATGCAGCCGGCCACCTGGCCAAACTTCGGTGAACGGAAAACGTCACGTACGTCCGCAATACCCACGATGTCTTCACGGAATTCAGGTGCGAGCATACCGGTCAGGGCGGCTTTCACATCATCAATCAGGTTATAGATGATGCTGTAATAGCGAAGGTCCAGACCTTCCTGCTCAACCAGGCGCTTGGCCGCAGTATCCGCACGGACATTGAAGCCAAAGATGACGGCATTGGTTGCCATCGCCAGGCTGATGTCGGTCTCGGCAATACCACCGACGCCAGACGATACAATCTTGACCTGAACTTCCTCGTTCCCGAGATCCTGAAGAGCCTTGGAAATGGCTTCCAGGGAACCACGGACGTCGGTCTTGAGGACCACGTTGAGGGTTTTGACCTCGTCCTTGCCCATGTTCTCAAACAGGTTCTCGAGCTTGGCCGCCTGCTGACGCTGGAGACGCTGTTCACGCTCACGGGTCTGACGGAACTCGGCCAGTTCTTTCGCCTTTTTCTCATCCGCTACCGCGAAGAACTCATCGCCGGCGTCCGGGGTACCGTTCAGGCCCAGGATCTCAACCGGAATGGACGGACCGGCTTCTTTGGTCTGTTTGCCGGCTTCATCGGTCATCGCCCGGACCTTACCGAAGTAGGAACCGGCTACAACCATGTCACCCTGACGCAGGGTACCGTTCTGGACCAGAACCGTGGCCACGGAACCACGACCGCGCTCCAGGCTGGACTCGACCACAACCCCCTTGGCTGGCGCATCCGGAGACGCTTCCAGCTCGAGGATCTCGGACTGCAGTATCAAGGCTTCCAGCAGGTCATCTATGCCCTCACCGGTGTGAGCGGAAACCGGGACAAACTGAACGTCACCGCCCCAGTCTTCCGGAATCACTTCCATACCGGCCAACTCGGTCTTGATGCGATCGGGGTCCGCTGCTTCCTTGTCCATCTTGTTGATGGCCACCACAATCGGAACGCCTGCAGAACGAGCATGATCCACGGCTTCCTTGGTCTGCGGCATGACACCGTCGTCAGCTGCCACCACCAGGACCACGATATCCGTACACTGGGCACCACGGGCACGCATGGCTGTAAAAGCCGCGTGACCAGGGGTATCCAGGAAGGACACCATGCCGTGATCGGTTTGTACGTGGTAAGCACCGATATGCTGGGTAATACCACCGGACTCGCCGGACGCCACCTTGGTACGGCGGATATAATCCAGCAGCGACGTCTTACCGTGGTCAACGTGCCCCATGACACTGACTACCGGTGCACGCTTGGCCTTTTCCTTGCCCTCGAAGGAGAACTCACTGAGAACCTCTTCCTCGAACGCATCTTCACTGACGGCTTTCGGAGTATGGCCCAGCTCCTCAGTCACCAGGATCGCAGTTTCCTGATCCAGTGCCTGGTTGATGGTTGCCATAACGCCCATGCCCATCAGCGTCTTGATTACGTCTGCCGCCTTGACCGCCATACGCTGGGCAAGGTCGCCAACAGTAATGGTCTCGGGAATCTGTACTTCTCTAACCATTGGTTTGGTCGGCCTCTCAAAGCCGTGACGCTTCTCTTTGGGTTTCTTTTTCGCACGCAGTGGTTTGCGTAGCGTAGTGTCTTCCTCGTCCTCATTGATAATCAGAGGCTCTTCAACCGGACGACTGCGAGGTCCGCGGTGACCCGCAGACTTCTTCTTGGGCTTGCCATCATCCGGCTCATCACCGCGCTCACGAACTTTTTCCTTTTTCTTCTTCGGCTTGCGATCTTTGCCCTCGCCTTCTTCAGGCGGCGGAATCGGCATATCCTCAGGTGCAGGAATGGAAACTTCTTCCTCTTCCTTCTTCGGCTCTGCCTTCGCCGCAGGCTTATCGTCGGTCGGAGCCGCTTCTGCCTGCGCCGCTTCCGCGGTAGTCGCCTTATCGGCTTCCGGCTGGGCGGTGTGCTCTGCCGTTACTTGCGGTGCTTCCGGAGCCGCTTCCTGCGTTACAGGAGTTTCTGCTACCGCTTCTTCCGGCTGGGGTGCTTCCGACTCCGGTGCCAGTTCGGCGCGCTTGATGTACGTGCGGCGCTTGCGAACTTCTACATTCACTGTCTTGGCGCGGCCAGCTTTGAGAGTGGTGGTGGTTTTACGCTTCAGAGTAATCTTGTTCGGCTCTGCGTTACTATCACCGTGATTCTTTCTCAGATAAGCCAGCAACTGCTGCTTCTCATCGCTGGAGACAGAGTCATTCTCGGAGCGGGCTTTCAGCCCCGCCTCAACGATCTGCTTCAGCAAACGATCCACGGGAGCGCCTACGTCTGCGGCCAGTTGTTTTACCGTTACTTCAGCCATACAGGTTCTCCTCCCGAATTAGGCCTGGTCTTCAAACCAGGGTGCGCGCGCAGTCATAATTAGCTGTCCTGCACGCTCTTCATCCATACCTTCAATATCAAGCAGGTCATCGACTGACTGCTCGGCGAGATCTTCCATGGTACGAACCCCCATACCCGCCAACTTGAAGGCCAGGCTACGGTCCATACCATCCATACTGAGAAGATCTTCCGCGGGCTCTGAGCCCTCAAGCGCCTCTTCACTGGCCAGGGCCTGATTCAACAGGACATCCTTGGCACGGCGACGCAGCTCAGTGACGGTCTCTTCATCAAATCCGTCAATGGCCAGCATTTCTTCCATGGGGACGTACGCCACCTCTTCGATGGACGTAAACCCTTCCTCGATCAATACGCCGGCAAACTCCTCATCCACATCCAGATTGCTGGTAAAATGCTCAAGCAGGCGATTGTATTCCTGCTCCTGACGCTCACCCGCTTCCTCTTCCGTCATCACGTTCAGAGTCCAGCCGGTCAGCTCGGTGGCCAGGCGCACATTCTGGCCGTTACGGCCAATGGCCTGGGCCAGATTATCTTCAGCGACCGCCACTTCCATGGTGTGACGATCTTCGTCCATAACGATGGACGCCACTTCCGCAGGTGCCATGGCGTTGATCACCAGCTGCGCAGGGTTGTCATCCCACAGCACGATATCAACACGCTCACCACCCAGCTCATTGGAAACGGCCTGAACACGGGAACCCCGCATACCAACACAGGCTCCGACCGGGTCGATACGGCGATCATTGGTCTTCACCGCAATCTTGGCCCGGGAACCGGGATCACGGGCAGCGCCGCGAATCTCGATCAGATCTTCGGCGATCTCCGGAACCTCAATGCGGAACAGCTCGATCAGCATTTGCGGATCGGTGCGGCTCAGAATCAGTTGGGGACCGCGATGATCGGTACGAATTTCCAGCAGCAGCGAGCGAACACGGTCGCCCATGCGGAAGGTTTCCCGCGGAATCAAGTGTTCACGCGGCAGCAATGCTTCCGCATTCGAACCCAGATCGACAATGACATTGTCACGGGTCACTTTCTTTACGGTACCGGACACCAGCTCGTGGACACGGTCACGGTAACTGTCAACGATCTTGGTGCGCTCAGCTTCGCGAACCTTCTGAAAGATGATCTGCTTGGCGGCCTGAGCGCCAATCCGGCCAAAGGCGACCGATTCAATTTTCTCTTCGTGGATATCACCCGGCTGCAGCGCGGTATCGATTTCTTCCGCTTCCTGCAGGGTCAGCTCGGTACCGAGTGCCGGGACGGCATCGTTATCGACAACCAACCAGCGACGGAAGGTTTCGTATTCGCCGGTGCGACGATCGATGGAAACCCGGATATCGGCCTCTTCATCGTCGTAACGTTTTTTGGCAGCGGTGGCGAGCGCCAGCTCAATTGCTTCAAAAATGACATCCTTCTCGACACCTTTCTCGTTCGAGACGGATTCAACCACCAGCAAGATCTCTTTACTCATTGGATTGCCCTGCCCTTAAAAATAAACTTTGCGTCCACCGACTTATTCAAAAACCGGAACGATGTTGGCTTTCTCGATACTGTCGAACGGCAACAGATACTCGTGATCGTCGACTACGATCACGACGTCATCACCTTCCACGCCTTTTATCAGGCCCTGAAACTTGCGACGTCCTTCAAAAGCCATTCGCAACTTCAGCTGAACCTGGTGCCCGACAAAGGCCTCGTACTGCTCAAGACGAAACAGCGGTCGATCCATACCCGGGGACGATACCTCCAGGGTATATTCGGTCTGGATAGGGTCTTCCACGTCCATGACACCGCTGGCTTGCCGGCTAACTTTCTCACAGTCATCTATGCCGATGCCGTTTTCGGCATCGTCAATAAAAATTCTCAACAGGGAATGATGGCCCCGTGAGCGGAATTCAACGCCCCAGAACTCGTACCCCAGGCCCTCAACGATTGGCCGTAATAGGTCTTCCAGTTGCTTTAGCTTGGCTGACAAGGTCTTACTGTCTCCATCTATTGATTTCCAAAACCCCTGAATTCCCCGAATCCCGGGATTTTCCGGACCCCGGAAACAAAAAAAGGGCTGTTGATCAGCCCTTTTTATGCACCAGGGCCTGATGCGCCAGGCCCCTTAATCAAAAAGCCCCGAACGAGTGGGGCCTTTTGTTGCAAGAACTCACAGGAAACAAACCCATTCAAACCGTTCCCTGCTGACAGACACCTGGCCTGCCAGGAGCCGGCCGGACATAGTCCAAAGCCCGCTCCAATATCCGCCGGAGTATAGAGATGCCGGCAAGACTGGTCAAGGACTGACCAAAAAAAACGGCCTGGAAAATCCAAGCCGTTTTTCTTCTATATGGTGCCCAGGGCCGGACTCGAACCGGCACGGC
>JAKLLS010000145.1 GCA_022014155.1 Marinobacter sp.
GTTTGTCCGGCCTGCGCCTGGGCACCGGTAAAGAATGAGACGGGCTATGACCACAGCATGGCTGCGGCTAGCATGTGAAGGCGCTATCGGAAGCACACAAGTACGTTAAACAGAGTTTCCACAGAGGTAGCCACCACCGCAATTGCATGGCTTTTTGATTGATGGTGCACAACTGGCCGTTCGCAGGCGGTCCAGTCGATTCTCTTGCCCATCTGCACCAGTTCCTGCCGGGGGTTAAGGATGTCTTCGAGGTAGGTTTCCAGCAGATCTCTCTGTCGGCCGGGGCTTAAATTGATGGCTTTGCGCAGCACAGGAAACGGAATTCATGACCTCATTGCAACAGAGTGATCCTGAATCGACAAGTTCCAAAAAGGGCTTTTTCCGGAAATTGCCGAAAAGGCATTTGGACACTTGGCTTAGTCTTGATGTTTATGGACATCTCATCCGAGCTTGTTTACAGCCTCTTGCCGAGATTCATGACTACGCTCGGTGCATCCATGGTCAACATAGGGATCATTGAAGGCTTTGCCGAGACCCAGCAATCGAACAAGACTGGTCTGGGACTGCCCTCGGTATGACCAAGAGCAGTCAAGCATTTGATCTACCTGTGTCATGAGGCTTTCGCCGTATTTTACAGAGAGTCAAGAGGCCTCTGCGCCGGGACTGTGCCAGACCTAATCCTTCTTATGATCCCGGTACCCGGCCATCATTTTCATCATCCAGCCCGGATATTCCTCCGGTATACGGCTCACCTCGTCGAGAGCATTAAGTTCTTCGCCAGACAACCGGATCTGCGCTGCCTGGATATTGGCTTTCAGCTGCTCCGGCCGCTTGGCGCCAACGATAATACTGGATACAGGCTTCTGGTGTAGCAGCCACGCCAGGGCGATTTGGGCTACGGTAACCGGCTCGCCGTCGATCTGCTTTCCGTCGGCAATCTCCCGCATCACCTTGATGACTTCGCTGCCCCGCTCACGGTTGACAGGCGGAAAGTCAAACTTGGCACGCCGGTTTTCCTCGGACACGTCCGGCCCCTCGTATTTACCGGACAGGTAACCGCCTGCCAGCGGGCTCCACACCATCAGACCGACGTTCTCAGATTCCAGCATCGGAATAATATCCCGCTCCAGGTCGCGCCCCACGAGGGTATAGTGGGCCTGCAGGGATATGATCGGGCACAGGTTGCGGGCCTGGCTGATGCCGATGGCTTTCATCACCTGCCAGGCCGCCCAGTTGGACAGACCCACGTACCGCACATGGCCCTGTTGCACCAGGGTGTTCAGTGCCTCCAGGGTTTCCTCGATCGGGGTGGCCGGGTCAAAACCGTGGATCTGGTACAGGTCGATATAATCCGTTTGCAGGCGCGCCAGGCTCGCCTTGCATTCACTCATGATGTGGCCGCGGGAAGCACCACGGGCATTGGGGCTATCGCCCATTGGGCCGAGCACCTTGGTGGCCAGCACGACATCTTCCCGGCGAACGCCGAGGTTCTTCAGGGACTGGCCGACGATGCGCTCGCTGGCCCCGAAGCCATAGATGTTGGCGGTATCGATAAAGTTAATCCCCGCTTCCAGGGCGATCTTCACCAGTTCGTCGGCCTGTTCCTGCTGCAACTGGCCGATCAGCCCCCAGATGTCCTCATCGCCGCCGAAGGTCATGGTGCCCAGGCACAGCTCGGAGACGAACAGGCCCGAGTTGCCCAGCGACTTGTAGCCTGGACGATTGTCATCATTGAACCGCGGTAAACTCTCAGTTGCCATGTTGCACCTCCTCATGCTTTTCGGTTGGTGTTCCAGAATTCACTGTAAAGACTGCCGGTTTCGGTTTTTTTGCATTCGCTTGTGTTACTCGGCGAAGATGGCCTTATAGAAACGCATGGTGCCATCCCAGGAGCGGGCGGCAGCCGCTTCGTCATAACCCACCGGCATGCCGAACTCCTCGGCGATCTTGTCAGCACCCGGGTTGGTAAATGAGTGCAGCACTCCGGGGAAGCTCACCAGTGTCAGATCGACTTCGGCATCCTGCATCTCTTTGACCAGGCTCGCCACCTGATCCGAGGGGACCAGCTTGTCGGCACCGCCGGTATACACCTGGATCCTGGCTTTTACAGACCCGGGTTCAGCCTGGAGAGGGCTGCCGAGCGCACCGTGGAAGCTGACAACGCCGTCCAGATCGACGCCCATGCGCGCCATGTTGAGAACCACGGCACCGCCAAAGCAGTAACCCTGCGCTGCAATTCGGGACGCATCAACACTTTCGTGGTTCTTCAGGATGTCCATCGCCTTCATGAAGCGTGCCTTAACCTGGTCCATGTCCCTGGTGGCTTCCTGCATGAATTTCTGGGCAGTATCGGGATGGTCGGCTTGTTTGCCAGAGCCATACATATCCAGCGCAAACGCTGTATAGCCGGCGGAAGCAAGCCGTTCTGCCTGATTTCGCGCGAATTCATTGTGCCCCCACCATTCATGGACAACCAGAACCCCCGGACGCTTCTGCCCGAATTCATCATCCCAGGCCATGTAGCCGGTGAAGGTCTCGTCGCCGACTTGATACTCGATGGTTCTGGTTTGCGTTTCTGCCAGTACCTGCGTACTTGCAACAGTGAGTGACAGCGTTGCTGCTGCCAGTGCTGTTTTCAGGGTGCTCATCATCTGTTTGCTCCTTTTCATTCGTTATGGGTCGGTTTGCTTAGCGATAATGTACCGGGAGCCATAAAGCAAAGCGCGATGCTTGCCCAGTCGTTACTGGCAGCGGGCGCTCAGCAGTCGCGTTGCAGCATCAAACACGGCCGGGTCTTCTTCGGTGCGCGCGGCGAGGTGGGCCCCCTCCAGCATCGCCAGGGTCGCTTGCGCTTCATCGGCGGGACCCAGGATGGCCGAGACGGATCCATCCCTTTGTCCCAGCTCAAACGTTTCTGCAATCCACTGCAGAACCATTGCGCGAACGGCGCCGACTCTGGCAATGACGGTGTCGGACAGGCTTTCGCGGCAGGTCGAAAAGGCAACACACAGACACACGGTCTGGCCATCATGCAAGGCTCCGCGGTACAGGGCAATGAGTGCCTTGAGGCGCTCGCCGGCGCTGGCATGGGCTGCCTCGATCTCGGCCAGACCCTGCTGCAGACTGGTCTGATAGCGCTCGATCAAGGCTTCGGAGAGCTTCGCCTTGGTGGGGAAATGATAATGGATCGAGGCCTTTCGAATGCCGATGGCCTCAGCCAGATCCGCATAGCTGAACCCGTCAAAGCCCCGTGACCGAACGGTGTGCTCGGCAAGGTCCATCAGGGCTGTTCTGGTATCACGGTTCATGGTTATCCACCTGTCTGCCTTTTCAATCCCGCTATTGCCGGGCTTATACCCTCGGCGCCCCGGCAAATCGCAGGTGCCCCGTTTTCATCCAGATCTTGGCGCCGTCGTCCCCGGCCGTCACGGACAACCTGTGTCCTTCGGGGAGGCGCAGCCAGTCATGCCTGGCCAGCACCTCGCCATCCCTGGTAACCGAACCTTCGATCACCAGCAGCTCGATTCCGCCGGGCGCCTCAGAAGTCAGTGTCGCCCCCGCATCGAGCTGGCTGTAGGTCACGATCTCACGATCGTCCTCATGCAGCTTTGCGGTGGCAACGCCGCCGACCGAGGCGCCCAGCCCGGCCTCCATATTCTTGCTGAACTGGGTGCGATCGGCCAGGTCGAACTGCCACAGTTTCACAAATATCGTGCAGCCTGTGTCAGAGCCCGGAATATGTGAGGTGGTTGGGGGGTTGCGCACATAACTGCCGGCAGGGAAATCACCGTGCTCGTCCTGGAACACACCGTCGAGTACGATGAATTCTTCTCCACCGGTATGGGTATGCGCCGAGAAATGACTGCCCGGCGCATAACGCACGATGGTCGTGGCGCGGGCAACTTCGTCTCCGATCCGGTCCAGCATGCGCCGCTCCACCCCTTTCATGGGCGAGGGCTGCCATTCAATCTGGTCGGAATGCACAACCACCGGTTTGGAGAAATCTGCATTGATCTCCATGTTATTCCTCCCTTTTGAGACCTTCCTGTTTTCAGCGCTTGCATTAAATCCGAAGGTTTCGGGTCATCCGGCAATTGAAGGACGGGCTGCGACTTTTGCGCGCCAGGCCTGGAGATTGGTCAGGGACTCGGGAATGTCAACCTTCGCGAAATCCGCAAACCCCAGGCCGGCAAAGGCGGTGATGTCTGCGACCGAGAAGCTGTCACCTGCGAGAAACTCGTTGTCCGCCAGAACGCTGTCAAGGTAGGCCATGGTTGCGCTGGCCACTTCTTTCTGTTTATTGCCCCACTCAGCGCATTGCCAGGTTTCCAGATCCGGACCGAGCCCCGGGGTCGCGTGGTGGAAATAGGCACCCACGGCGTTCATCAGCCCGTTTTCTGCCCGCAGATTCATCATTGCGATACGGGCACGCTCCGCTGGGGTCGTGCCCGTGAGGGACGGACCATCAAAGACGCCGTCGATATATTCGGTGATGGCATTGCACTGGGCGATGCAGGTGCCGTCGTCAAGTTCCAGCATGGGCACGGTGGCATCCGGGTTTTTCGTCTTGAACGCATCGGAACGGTGCTCCCCACCCATGACATCGACCGGGACGAATTCCACCTTATTTGTTGCGCCTTTTTCTGCCAGGGCGATGCGAACCCGTAGCGGATTGGGAAAGCCTTCAGTGTCGTAAATTTTCATGGATTACCTCTGTTGGTCATTAAGCATACGATGTTTAAGTTACCTATCAGTAGGTAGGTGCGCAAGAGGCAATTTAACTATTCTGCTTTGCTTTGAGCCGCTGACAAGACATTCCAAACAGCAAGGACGGTCCAGGCCTCCTCGCAGTAACACCAGCCAGGGTTGCTCTGACATAGCCCGCGTTTCCTTCAGGCCCGGATTAAATCCAAGGTTAAACCTTTGATGTTATTATTTTTTATGTCCATGGATTTGAGATTTCAGCTGCTTTAGAAGGTCTTTGGAGCTCTCATAATACAGGGTGTAGAACTGATCCAGATCAGCCAGCTTGGCAAGCGTTTGTTCATTGGTAATGGTTGCCTTGGTTTCGGCGATCACCTCCTTTCTGGCCTCGAGCCGTTTCATCTGCCCTTCCACCAAGGCAGCATAAGGATGGGGACGAATCGCGAAGAAGTCCTGGCGCTCACCCGGCATTGTTCGACGCTCAACAATGCCGAGTCTTTCAAGAAAGCACGTATTCGTACTGACGCTCGCCTTACTGACACGCAACGTATCCACAAGCTGCGATGAGCTGACGGGACCATCCGACACGATCAGTGTCGCCCAAAGTTGCCCAGCGATGCGGGAAAAGCCTTCAGATTGAGCCTGAAGACCGAGGCGCTCAATAAAACGCCTGTCTGATTCAGTCAGTGTTTTCATAATCAGAAGATTGTAATGAACTCTGCCAACCCCCGCCAAGAGCGCGATACAAATTAACCGTCGACTGCAATTGATCGCGCCGCGTTTCCACGAGATCAAGTTCGGTTGTAAACAGGCTTCGTTCAGCGTCCAGCACCTCCAGGTAACTGGACGCGCCACCCTCAAAGCGCAATCGCGCAAGTTTAGCCGTGCTTCGCAGTGCTGCTACCTGCCGGGCCTGCGCTTCCAGGCGCTCTTCGGTACCACGCACCCCGGCCATAGCGTCGAGCACCTCCCGAAACGCCACCTGAATGGCCTGACGATACGCAATCAGAGCCTGGCGTTGACGCGCCTCCGCCTGATTGACCAATGCCTCGGAACGCCCGAAGTCCAGCAACGGGCCGACTAACGAGCCGCCCAACTGCCAAGTGGATGCGGAACCCTGGAACAAGTCGCCACCGGACGCACTTCGCAGGCCCAGCAGCCCCTCAAACGAAATCCTGGGCAGGAACGCCGCCCGGGCAACACCGATTTCGGCGTTGGCCGCAATCAATTCCTGTTCGGCTGCGGCAATGTCGGGTCGCCGAACCATCAGATCTGCTGGTCGGCCTGCAGGGATACTGGCCGGAACATCCATCTCACCAATGGTATTCGCTACGGAAATATCACTCCGTACAATCCGTTGTGGATCTCGCCCCAGAAGCACTGCCAAGGCGTTTCGCTGAAGGGTGTGCTGCTGGCGAAGCCTCGGAAGCTCCGACTCTGCAGCGGCAAGCTCGGATTCTGCCTGCCGCAGGGCCAATTCGTTAATCTCGCCTCCTTCAAACCGGGCCCGTTGCAGGGCGACCGATTCGCGGCGGGATGACACGGTGCGTTCCGCGATGTCGATCTGACGATCAAGCGCACGCAAATTGAAGTAACCATTGGCCACCTCACCAATCACGGCTAGTCGCACGGCCTCGCGATTCGCTGCACTGGCCAGAAGCCGTGCCCGGGCTGCTTCGCTGGCATTCGCAAGCCGCCCCCAGAGATCCAGCTCGTACGATAGCACCCCACCCACCTGGATATCGTTGAAGGGTTGACCACCACCAGCGCTGTTGACGGCCTCTTCACTCGGTCCCTGGCGCACCGCTGAGCCCTCCACCTCCAGAAGCGGGTATTGCTCTGCCTGCTGCCCGGTAAGGAGCGCCCGCGCTTCGGCAACCCGGGCAGCCGCGAGCTGCAGATCGCTGTTGGCATCAAGCGCCTCCTCAACAAGCGTGACAAGTGCCGGATCGCCGTAGCCACGCCACCAGTCCAGGGGGAGTTTCTCGTCCGCCGAAAGTCGTGCGGACGTCCAGGTTTCCGGCACCGACGGCTCGGGTTTCTCAACAGTCGGCGCGAGTGAGCAGCCACCAAGTGACAACGCCATCACAGTGGCCAGCAATACCTTAACGGTCATCAGCCACACCTCCGTCTGCACGTCCGGGAGCGGCCGCAGCCGAGTCATCCTGGTCTCTGGAGCCACTCAGAAAATCCGTGATACGGCGGACGACCACATAGAACAGTGGAATAAAGAACGTCGCCAGTATCGTTGCCGAAATCATGCCGCCGAGAACCGCCGTTCCTATCGCAATACGCGTGGTTGCACCGGCCCCACTGGCGAAAGCAAGCGGCAACACACCCATGCCGAAAGCAACCGATGTCATCAGAATCGGCCTCAAGCGCACTCGCGCCGCTTCCTTGGTTGCCTCAATCAGCTTCATTCCCTGATCCTCGAGTGTTCGGGCGAACTCCACCAGAAGTATAGCGTTGCGCGCAGTCACACCGACGGTGGTCAGTATGCCAACCTGAAAGAAGACGTCGTTAGGGAGGCCGCGGACCATCGCTGCAAGTACCGCCCCGAGTACGCCCAAGGGCACCGCCAGCATCACGGAAATGGGTATGGTCCAACTTTCGTAGAGCGCGGCGAGCGCCAGAAACACCACCAGTGCCGACAGCGCGTAAAGCAGGGATGCCTGGGCACCGGCCTGGCGCTCCTGATAGGACAGGCCGCTCCAGGCGCCGGCCACACCGTCCGGGAGTTGAGCGATCAAACGTTCGACCTCCGCCATGGCCTCACCGGTACTGTACCCCGGTGCCGGCTCACCCTGAATCTGGCGGGACGGAACGCCGTTGAAACGTTCCAGGCGCGGCGAACCATACTCCCAGTGTCCGCTCGTTACTTCGCTCAACGGGGTCATTTCTCCATCAGCGGCTCGCAGGTACCACGCCTCAAAATCCTCAGGCAGCATCCGGAAAGGGGCATCACCCTGAACATAGACTCGCTTGACCCGCCCCTCATGGAGAAAATCGTTAACGTATTGCGAGCCCCAGGTCACCGACAGAAGCCGACTGATCTCGGACAGCTCTATGCCAAGGGCCTGCGCCTTTTCGTGATCAATGTCCACTTTGTAGCGGGGATTGTCCGCCAAACCGTTGGGACGCACACTCGTCAGCACGGGGCTTTCGGCCGCCAACTGCAGCAATTGACCTTGCGCTGCCATGAGCGCTTCATGCCCGATGGCACCCCGATCCTGTAAACGCAATTCAAAGCCCAGGGCCTGCCCCAATTCCGGTATCGGTGGCAAATTGAAAGCAAAAGCCCGCCCATCACGCACCAGCCCGGCAAGCGCCCGGTTCGCCCGCTGAATGATGGCGCCGGCGCTTTGCGTCTCGGGATCGCGCTCACTCCATGGCTTGAGATTGACGAACGCCAGTCCCGCGTTCTGCGCCCGGCCAGCGAAGCTGAAACCAGCGATTGTGAAGAGGCCCTGCACCTCATCCTGGTCCATAAAGTAATCTTCGATAACCTGAATCGTATCGATTGTGCGCTGCTGGGTCGCACCGGCGGGCAACTGATACTGCACCACGACGAACCCCTGGTCCTCCGCGGGCAGGAACCCACCGGGCAACCGCACAAAGAGAACAGCCACCAGGCCGACGATCCCCAGGAACACCAGTGTGTAGAGCCAGGCGTGGCGCGCCGTATGGCCAACCAGTCGGACATAGCCCCGGGTCAGGCGCCCCAGCCCCGCCTCAAACCAGCCGAACAGTTTTTGCAGCAAGGTTCTTTCGT
>JAKLLS010000146.1 GCA_022014155.1 Marinobacter sp.
TCAGACAAAAATGGCTCGAATGCCGATTTGGTTATGCCGATCAGGCCAATGGCCCCCAGTGAAAGAAAGAATAGAAAGTTATCTTGATGAAAAACAAGTGTTTTGAAGGCCACTTAATGTAGGCACGTTCGTACCAAAGACGAAGGTCCCGGCAAAGGGGTTCAACTTTTTATTCCGCCAACCCCATCATTGCGATCACCTGATCCGTCAACCCATCCAGACTCAACCCACCATCCTGTCGATACCAGGTCACCGTCCAGCTCAGGGCGCCAGTCAACATCCGACGCACAACGAAAGGTTCCGCCTTCAGATCGCCCTGGCGTTTCATCGCGCTCAATACATCCAGCCATAGCTGCTCATAGATATCCCGCAGTTCCAGCACCTCTGCCTGGGAGGCTTCGGAAAGACTGCGCCATTCATAGACCAGCACCGCCATGGCTTCCCCGGTCTGGCCATTAATGAATTCCAGTTCGGCGCGAATGAGGGCACGGAGTTTTCCATGGCTGGTGCTCTCCGCATCCATGGCTGCCTGCATAAGAGCCGTGTTCAGACGAATGGTCTCCACCATCACCGCCTTGAGAATTTCCTCTTTGGTGCGGAAATGGTGGAACAGACTGCCGGACTGGATACCGACAGCGGCCGCCAGATCCCGGACCGTGGTGCGCTCATAACCTTTATCACGGAATAGCCGGGCGGCCTCCCTAAGCAATCGACCACGGGCACCTACAGGATCGGAAACAAGGTTTTCAGCAATGAGGGAATGGAGAATGGCGTCTTGAGTCACGGGCGTATCCAGCAGCAAAAACAATTCCGCCATTCTACCTGCAATTTCCCTGTTTACAAACCAAGCGCTTGCTTGGTATTGTCATTTCTATCACTGGAGAACCCCGTCGGGTCAGGCAACCTGAATCCCGAGGGCCATAAAGAACAAGGCAAATACCATGGCAGATTCCCCGAAAACCGTTCGCATCGGCTGTTCCGCCGCGTTCTGGGGCGACACCGAGACCGCCGCCGCACAACTGGTCAGGCGAGGCAATATCGATTACCTGGTTGCGGACTACCTGGCCGAGATCACCATGTCCATCATGGCGGGCCAGAAAATGAAGGATCCCACCCAGGGTTATGCCCGGGATTTTGTCCAGACCGTCATGGGCCCGCTGTTAGGCGACATCAAGGACAAAGGTATTCGGGTGCTGGCCAATGCCGGAGGCGTCAACCCGGCCGCCTGTCGCGATGCGCTGCAAGCACTGTGTGACAAAGCCGGCGTGGATCTGAAGATTGCCCTGGTGCTGGGCGACGACTTGATGGCCAAAAAGAAACAACTCAGTGAGGCGGGCATCACTGAAATGACCACAGGGCAGGCCATGCCGCCAATGATGGTCAGCCTGAATGCCTATCTGGGTGCACCGGGGCTGGTGGCAGCCCTGGAACAGGGGGCCGACATTGTCATCACCGGCCGCGTAGCGGACAGTGCACTGGTGCTGGCACCGCTGGTGCACGAGTTTGGCTGGGCCTGGAGCGACTACGACAACCTCGCCCAGGGCAGCCTCGCCGGTCATCTTCTTGAGTGCGGTGCCCAGTCCACTGGCGGCAACTTCACCGACTGGCAAGACGTGGCCGAAGGTTACGCTGACATGGGCTTTCCCATTGCCGAGGTCAGCGCCAATGGCGACTTCCTGATCACCAAGCCGGAAGGCACGGGGGGGAAAGTCAGCCGTGGCACCGTGGCCGAGCAGCTGGTGTATGAAATTGGAGACCCCCGTGCTTACCTGCTGCCGGATGTGACCTGCGACTTCACCGGTGTGGAGTTGTCGGAAACCGGAATGGACCAGGTCGCGGTGCGCGGCGCCCGGGGATTGCCACCCACCGACAGCTACAAGGTATCCGGCACCTGGCCCGACGGCTTCAAATGCACGGTCACCTTCCTGCTTGCCGGCCTCGACGCCAAAGCCAAGGCCCAGACCGTGGCCGACGCCATTCTGGCCAAAACCGCCCGCATGTTCAGCGAGCGCGGCCTGCCGGATTACACCGAAACCAGCGTTGAATTACTGGGCACGGAAGCCACCTACGGCGCCCACGGCCAGCGCCAGGATTGCCGGGAAGTGGTGGTGAAAATCAGCACCGCCCACCCCAAGAAAGAGGCCCTGGTGCTGTTCTCCCGCGAGATCGCCCAGGCCGCCACCGGCATGGCACCGGGCATTACCGGCATTGTCGGCGGCCGCCCCACCGTGTGGCCGAAGATACGTCTGTATTCCTGCCTGGTACCAAAATCCGAGGTCACCGTTGCGGTTGATCTGGGCGGAGAGACGCAGTCAGTCGCCGTGGACACCGCTGGCGGCTTCGATGACGCCGCAGTGGCCGAACAACCGTCCACCGAGGCTGCACCGGCAACGGATACTACCGTCCGCCTGGTGGATCTGGCCTGGGCCCGCAGTGGCGACAAGGGTGACCACAGCAACATCGGCGTGATTGCCCGCCACCCGGATTTCGTACCGTTTATAGAAGCTGCGCTGACCGAATCAGCCGTGGCCGAATGGATGGCCCACACCCTGAATCCTGAAACCGGCAGAGTCACCCGGTGGGCCCTGCCCGGCTTCCACGCATTCAACTTCCTGCTGGAACACAGCCTTGGCGGCGGTGGCGTCGCCAGCCTGCGCATCGACCCGCAAGGCAAGGCCTTCGCCCAGCAATTACTGGAATTTCCTGTGCCCGTTGCCCGGGCCGTTCTGGAGAAAGGACAACGTTCATGAGCTATCAATCGATATTTCACCCTGACCTGTTCAAGGGCCAAACCGTTATCGTCACCGGCGGCGGATCTGGCATCGGTCGATGCACCGCCCACGAACTGGCCGCACTTGGCGCCCGAGTGGCACTGGTCGGTCGCAAGATGGAAAAGGTGGAAGCGGTGAAGGCGGAAATCATCGAAGACGGCGGTATCGCCTCCGCCCACGCCTGCGATATTCGTGAGGAAGAATCCGTAAAAGCCACGGTCAAGGCCATCATCGCCGAGCATGGAGGGCTGCATGGCGTGGTCAACAACGCCGGCGGCCAGTTCCAGGCTCCGCTGACCGGAATCAGCCAGAAAGGCTGGGAAACCGTGGTGCGCACCAACCTTACCGGCGGTTTCCTGATGGCGCGGGAGGCGTACACCCAGGCACTGTCCAAGACCGGCGGCTCCATCGTCAATATCGTCGCGGACATGTGGGGCGGCATGCCTGGCATGGGTCACTCCGGCGCAGCTCGGGCGGGCATGGTCAACTTCACCCAGACCGCCGCGGTTGAATGGGGCGCATCCGGTGTGCGTGTCAACGCCGTGGCCCCGGGCTGGATTGCCTCCAGCGGCATGGACAATTACCCGGAGCACATGCGCCAGTGGATTCGCAGCCTGGGCGACAACGTGCCGATCAAGCGTATGGGCACCGAATCGGAAGTCAGCTCCGCCATCTGCTTTCTGCTGAGCCCGGGCGCTGCCTTCATCAGCGGCGACTGCCTGCGAATCGACGGCGCTGCCTCCCAGGGCGGCCGGGTCTGGCCACTGCCGAAAGCCAAGAACAACGAACCCTACAACGGCTTCCACCGCGCCATCACCCCGAAAGTGCTGAGCGAAGACTGAGGAGCGCATAATGCAGGTCATCGAATCCACCGTGAGCCCCCAGTCAGAAGACTTCCGCGCCAACTCTGAGGCCATGGAAGCGCACATTACCACCTTCCGCGAAGTGGAACAGAAAGTTCTGGATCTGGCGGAGGCAGCCCGGGAAAAGTTCACCAAGCGGCGCAAACTGCTGCCGCGGGATCGGATCAACCGGCTGCTGGACCGGGGCGCACCGTTTCTGGAACTCTGCTCACTGGCCGGCTACAAGATGCACGATGACAAAGACGGCAGCATGGCGGGCGGTGGCATCATCGCCGGCATCGGCTACGTCAGTGGCATCCGCTGCCTGGTGGTCGCCAGCAACAGCGCCATCAAGGGCGGCACCATCACCCCTGCTGGCCTGGACAAGACCCTGCGCCTGCAGCAGATCGCTATGGAGAACAAACTCCCGGTGGTCTCGCTTTCCGAGAGCGGCGGCGCCAACCTGAACTACGCCACCGACATTTTCGTGCTCGGCGCCCGCGGCTTCGCCAACCAGGCGCGAATGTCCGCCGCCGGCATTCCCCAGGTCACCGTGGTTCACGGCAACGCCACCGCCGGTGGCGCCTATCAACCGGGACTGTCCGATTACGTCATTGCCGTGCGCAACAAGGCCAAGATGTTCCTGGCTGGGCCACCGCTGCTGAAAGCCGCCACTGGTGAAGTGGCCACGGATGAAGAACTGGGTGGCGCGGAAATGCACGCCCAGGTCGCTGGCACCGCCGAATACCTGGCTGAAGACGACGCCGACGGCATCCGCCAGGCCCGTAACATCCTGGAAGCCCTGCCCTGGAACGAACAGCTGCCGCCAAAGCGTGAGCTGACCTGGGAAGATCCGTTATACCCGGCAGAGGAACTGATGGGGGTGATCCCGGCAGACTCGAAAAAGCCCTATGACGTTCGGGAAGTCTTGGCCCGTATCGCCGACGGCTCAAAGTTCATGGACTTCAAGAACGAGTTCGACGACCAGACCGTTTGCGGCACTATCCGCATCGAGGGCCACTCCGTCGGCATCATCGGCAACAACGGCCCGATCACCCCGGCCGGTTCCGCCAAAGCCGCCCAGTTCATCCAGCTCTGCGACCAGGCCGGCACGCCGCTGCTGTTCCTGCACAACACCACCGGTTTCATGGTGGGCACGCATTCGGAGCAGAACGGCATCATCAAACACGGCTCGAAAATGATCCAGGCCGTGGCCAATTGTCGGGTGCCAAAAGTCGCCATTGTGATCGGCGGTTCCTATGGTGCAGGTAACTACGCCATGTGTGGTCGCGGTCTGGACCCGAGATTTATCTTCGCCTGGCCCAACAGCCGCACAGCCGTCATGGGCCCGGCCCAGGCTGGCAAGGTGATGCGCATCGTGGCGGAGGACAAGCAGCGCCGGGGCGGCATGGAGCCGGATCCGAAGACGCTGGATTTTCTGGAGCAGGCCACGGCCAAGAAGCTGGAGGACGGTTCCACTGCCCTATTCGGCACGGCCCGGCTGTGGGATGACGGCCTCATCGACCCGCGGGATACGCGGCGGGTTGTGGCCCTGGTGCTGGATGTGTGCCGGGAAGCCGAGGCGCGGCAGTTGCGGCCGAATACGTTTGGTGTGGCCCGCCTTTAATGGGGGAGCCCGCCTCGTGGATTGCTTGGTTTGGTGGGGGCACCGTCTGGGAGGGCGTGTCCAAAAACCGCTACAAGCACGTCCGTGTGCGCTTCTCTCCGGCCATCCATGGCCTCCGAAATTTTTGGACACGCCCTCCCAGACGGTTTGACCAAGCCCAGAGTTAACGCCTTTAACGAGAAGGCTTTTCAAATTCGGAGCGGCAAGAAAGAGCAAACGTAGGTCGGATTAGCCGCAGGCGTAATCCGACAACCAAAGCCCAGCATGATCCGCCAATCTGTCGGATTACGCCTGCGGCTAATCCGACCTACAAAGGCACAAAACTTTCAGCATGCAGCACAGAACTTGAAGACAAAAGCGGGTGCGGGGGACCGATTCCAGAAAATCTCGGAGGCCATGGATGGCCGGAGCGAAGCGCACATGGATGTGCTCGTAGCGGTTTTCTGGAATCGGTCCCCCGCACCCGCCACCAAAGCTACAGGACCTGCACCAAAACAAACAGGCACGAACTCGATCATCAGTAGGAGAACAAAAACATGAAATTCACACCCGAACACAAGGCCCTGAGGAAAACCGTCCGCGATTTCGTTGAGAAAGAGCTCAACCCATACATCGACGAATGGGAAGAAGCCGGTGAATACCCTATCCATGAGGTGTTTAAGAAACTGGGTAACCTCGGCCTGCTGGGCATTCAGAAGCCTGAAGAATATGGCGGCATGGGACTGGATTACAGCTATAACCTGGTGGCGGCGGAAGAGTTCGGTCGCACCCTCTGTGGTGGTGTGCCGCTGTCCATCGGGGTGCAGACCGACATGTGCACGCCCGCCATAGCTCGTTTCGGCTCCGATGAGCTGAAACGGGACTTCCTGGCTCCAGCCATCGCGGGCGACATGGTGGGTTGTATCGGCGTCAGCGAGGTCGGTGCTGGCTCAGACGTTGCAGGGCTCAAGACCACCGCGAAGAAAGATGGGGACGATTACATCATCAACGGCTCCAAGATGTGGATCACCAACTCCCCAAAGGCCGACTTTATCTGCCTGCTGGCGAACACATCCGACGACAAACCCCACAAAAACAAATCCCTGATTGTCGTACCCATGAACTCTCCGGGCATCAGTTTCAGCAATCACCTGAACAAGCTCGGAATGCGTTCCACGGAAACGGCCCAGGTGTTCTTCGACGATGTCCGGGTGCCCCAGCGCAACCGCATTGGCGCGGAAGGTACTGGCTTTATGATGCAGATGATGCAATTCCAGGAAGAGCGTATGTGGGCCGCCGCCAACATGATCCTGGCTCTGGAAGGTTGCATCGAGAAAACGATCGAATACTGCCGCGAGCGCAAGACCTTTGGCCAGCCCTTGATCGACAACCAGGTGATCCACTTCCGCTTTGCCGAACTGCAAACCGAGATCGAGGCCCTGCGCGCTCTCACCTATGAAGCGTGCGAACTCCACGTCAACGGCAAAGACGCAACTCGCCTGGCATCCATGGCCAAGCTCAAGGCAGGCCGCCTGGGCCGCGAAGTCACCGACAGCTGCCTGCAGTACTGGGGCGGTATGGGATACATGTGGGACAACCCCCTGTCCCGCGCCTATCGCGATGTTCGCCTGGCGTCCATCGGCGGCGGCGCCGATGAAATCATGCTGGGCATCATCTGCAAAATGATGGGAACCCTGCCAGGTAAACGCAAAGACTGACAATCGGCCCCAGAAAACATTCGCGGAGTCATGTAATGGACCAGCTACCACATTGCGAAACACTACGACTGGAAATACAGGGCCCGACCCTGCACGTCACCATCAACCGCCCAGACGTACGCAACGCCATGAGCCTGCAAATGGTGGCGGAACTGTCAGCCGTGTTCGCACAGATTGAAACCGACCTCAGCATACGCGCCGCGGTCATCCGCGGTGCCGGCGGCCACTTCTGCGCCGGCGGTGACATCAAAGACATGGCCGGCGCCCGTGGACAGCAAGCCGATGACAGCGAAGCCGATCCGTTCTACCGCCTGAACAGGGCGTTCGGCCAGATGATCCAGCAGGTGAACGAATCCTCAAAGGTCGTCATCGCCATCACCGAAGGTGCGGTGATGGGCGGCGGCTTCGGCCTGGCCTGCGTCTCAGACGTCGCCATCGCCGGACCGACCGCCAAGTTTGGCATGCCGGAAACCTCTCTCGGCGTTATCCCCGCACAGATCGCACCGTTTGTGGTCGAGCGCATCGGCCTGACCCAAGCCCGTCGATTGGCGCTGCTTGGCCTGAGAATCGGTGCGGAGGAGGCGTGCACGCTAGGGATCGTTCACCAGGTAGCAACGTCGGATGAACAGATCGACGAATTACTCGGTCAGGCTCTTGAGCGCGTTCGCCACTGCGCGCCAAGGGCGACAGCAGAAACCAAGGCGTTGCTACATCGGGTAGGTCACGAGTCCATGAGCGGGTTGCTGGACAGTGCCGCGGAAAAGTTTGCGGCGGCCATCCGGAGCGACGAAGGCGCTGAGGGAACAATGGCCTTTATGCAAAAACGCCCTCCGAAATGGGCAGGCGAGGCCGAATGATTGCGGGAGCACCTGTGCCGGGGGAGTGCCTCCAGAAAATTTCGAAGGCCAAGGATGGCCTGAGAGAAGCGCACATGGATGTGCTCGTAGCGGTTTTCTGGAGGCACTCCCCCGGCATAGGTGCGGACAGGCACCATCACAAGAGACAAGCACCATGCTGAAGAAACTCCTAATAGCCAACCGAGGCGAAATAGCAGTGCGGGTCATCCGCACCGCCAAAGCCCTGGGGTACCGGACCGTAGCCATCTACTCCGAAGCCGACGCCCGCGCCCTGCACGTGCATGAGGCCGACGAAGCCGTCTGCGTTGGCCCCGCTCAGGTATCCGCGTCGTACCTGAATGTCGACGCCATCCTCGAGGCCGCCAAGAAAACCGGCGCCGACTGCATCCACCCCGGTTACGGCTTCCTCTCCGAGAACGCCGGCTTCGCCAACGCCTGCAAAGATGCCGGCCTGATTTTCGTTGGGCCGCCAGCAAGCGCCATCGAACTCATGGGCAGCAAGCGCCGCTCCAAAATCGCCATGCAGGAAGCCGGTGTACCCGTCGTCCCCGGATACGAAGGC
>JAKLLS010000147.1 GCA_022014155.1 Marinobacter sp.
GGCACAAAGAACAGCGCAAGTGTGCTGGCGGCGATCATACCCCCAACCACCACGGTACCAATCTCCTGTCGGCTAGCAGCACCGGCACCGGTGCTGACGGCCAGCGGCAGGGAACCAATGATGAAGGTCAAGGCGGTCATCATAATGGCGCGGAACCGCTGTCTGGCTGCTGCACTGGCGGCTTCTGCTGCCGACATACCGGTTTTACGATTCTGAGCGGCAAATTCCACAATCAGAATGGCATTCTTCGCTGCCAGCCCAATCAGCACCAGCAAGCCAACCTGGAAATAGATGTCGTTGGGGAAGCCCCGCAGCATGGCTGCCAGGATCGCACCAAAAACCCCGAACGGAACGGCCGTAGCAACCGCTACCGGTAAACCCCACCGCTCATACTGTGCTGCAAGAATGAGGAGTACCAGTAACAGGCCCATACCGAACGCCAGCACACCGGAGTCTGCGGAATCCTCAAGTTGGAACGCTTCACCGGTCCAGCCGAGCAGGGTGTTGCGGTCAAACACTTCTGCACCCACTTCCTGCAACGCCGTCAGTGCGTCACCCGTGGTAAAGCCCGGCCCCGGGTCCGCTAACAGCTTCGCAGCCGGGTAGAGGTTAAAGCGATTGAGAATATCCGGGCCGCTGGTGCGTTCAAGGTCTACCAGGGAGCTGACGGGAATCATCTCGCCGTAGTCGGACCGAACAAACACCTTGCGCAGATCGTCCGGATGGCTGCGAAACTCACCCTCCGACTGCAGCGTTACCTGCCAGTTTCGACCCTGCAGCGTGAAATCGTTCACATAGAGCCCACCAAAGGTGCTCTGCATGGTGGTGAAGATCTGGTCAACGGGTACCCCCGCGGCTAAAGCCTTCTCCCGGTCAACATCCGCGCGATATTTTGGGATGCCGGTATCCAGCGTCACCCTTACGTTCTGCAGTTCAGGCCGTTCGTTTGCTTTGCGGGTGAACTCATCGGCAATGGCCTTGATCTCGTCAGGTGTTCTACCACCCCTCGCCTGAATATAGCCTTCAACGCCACCGGTGGTCGACAGTCCCTGGATTGGCGGCGGTGTGAAAGCGAAGGCCGCCCCCTCAGGCAGTTTGCCACCAAGGCCCATGATCTTGCCGGCCACACTGGCGGCATCCTGGCCCTCACCGGTGCGCTCTGCCCAGTCTTCGAGGGTTACAAAAGCAACACCGCTGTTGGTACGTAATGCACTGGATATAATGTCGAAGCCGGAAAACGCCACCACATCCTGAACTTCGGGCAGGTCCATCATGCGGCCAACCAGATCGTCGCGAAAATCCGACGTGCGGCTCAGGGACGCCGACGCGGGCATCGAATAAGCGGCAAGCACGAAGCCCTGGTCTTCCTGAGGCACCAGGCCCGTAGGCATTCGGTCAATCAAAAGCACAACGCCGCCAATCATGGCCGCAAACAACAGAACACCCACCACGGCATGGCGAAGCAGCCAGTCAACCACCGCACAGAATCCGTTGGTTATCCGGTCAAAGCCGGCGTCGAACCAACGAAATGGCGCCCATTGTTTGTCAGGCTGCCCACCCAGCAACAGTGCACACATGGCTGGCGTCAGAGTGAGGGCCACAACACCCGAAATGACCACCGACACGGCGATGGTGATGGCAAACTGCCTATACAGCTCGCCACTCAGTCCGCCCAGGAAGGCAACCGGTGCGAAGACGGCAACCAGAACGAGCGTGGATGAAATCACTGCCCCGGAAACCTGCTGAATGGTCACCACAGCGGCATTGTAGGCAGACAGCCCCTCCTCTTTCATCAACCGTTCGGCGTTCTCCATAATAATGATGGCGTTATCCACCACGACACCGATGGCCAGTATCAACCCAAACAAGGTCAACAGGTTGACGGAGAATCCCATCGCCTGCATACCTGCAAAGGTGCCAATCAGCGACACCGGGATGGCTACCAGTGGTATCAGGGTGGCCCGCAAGTGTTGCAGGAACAGGAAGGTGACCACCACAACCAGCAGTATGGCAATGATGAAGGTGCTGATGACCTCCTGAATCGAGATATCGATAAAACGGGTGGTGTCGTAGGGGATGTCGTATTTCAGCCCCTCCGGGAAGCGCTCACTGATCTCTTTCATGGCTTCGCGCACGGCATCGGCGGCATCCAGAGCGTTGGCTCCCGGCTGCAGATAGACCCCCATGGGAACCGTATCGTCGCCGTTATACACGGCCTCGAAATCGTAGTTCTGGGCCCCCAACTCTATCCGGGCGACATCTTTCAACCTCAGTGAGGCGCCCTCTTCATCGCTTCGCAGGATAACTTCGCCGAATTCTTCGGGGCTGGTCAGGCGCCCCGGCACCGATACACTGAAGGTAAAGGCCTGGCCTTGCGGTGCCGGTTCGGCGCCGATGCGGCCTGCCGCAAACTGAGCGTTCTGGGCCCGCAAAGAGGCGGCTACATCCGCCGGTGTCAGCTCATACTGGGCCAGTTTGTCCGGGCGCAACCAGACTCGCATGGAGTAATCCTGGGCGCCGAACAGGGAGGCGTTGCCAATCCCCGGCAGGCGCACCAGTTCGTCCAGCACATTCAGCAGGGCATAGTTGGAAATTTCTACTACGTCCATGCTTTTGTCCGGGGACGACAACGTCAGGACCTGAAGGATCGATGTGGACCGGGCCTCTACGGTCAGCCCCTGGTCCCGCACGGTTTGAGGTAGACTTGCCAGAGCCTGCTGCACCCGGTTGTTGACGTTGATGGTGGCCTGGTCCGGGTCGGTGCCGATTTCAAACGAGACCGTAACGCGAAAACTTCCCGAGTCGGTGCTGTTGGATTCCATGTAGATCATCTGATCCACACCGTTAATTTCCTGCTCCAGTGGCGCCACAACACTCTCAGAGATGACGTCGGCGCTGGCACCCTGGTAACGGCCCTCAACGACAACCTGGGGTGGCACCACATTCGGGTACTGCTCAACGGGTAACCCCAGGAGTGAGATGGCCCCAGCGATGACAATGATGATAGAAATAACGGATGCGAATATCGGACGGTCAATGAAGGTGCGCAGCATTACTCAGCCTCCTCGCTCTCATCCCTGACGTTTACTTCAGCGCCATCCCTGAGATTCACAAGACCGCTGGTAATGAAGGCTTCGTCCGCTTTCAGGCCGTCCAGTATGACCTGACGCCCATCCACAACCGGCCCGAGACTGACAGGGCGTGCACGGGCAATGCTGTCATCATCAACCACGAAAACCTGCGCCCCGTCCGCGCCTTCGGTCACCGCTTTTTCCGGCACCGTAACAACACCTTCCAGGCTCCGGAGCTGCACTCTTACGCGCACAAACTGCCCCGGGATAATCTGGTTGTCGGGGTTGGGGAAAACAGCCCGGGCGGACACGGTACCCGTGCGAGGGTCCAGGGTGGAGGCAGTAAAATCCACCTTGCCGGTGCGATCATACGCCTTCCCGTTCGTCATGATCAGCGTGGCGTCTATGTCTTTAGCGCTGGCCGAATCCGTCATTGCCTCACGGGCGGCACGCTGTATGGCGGCATCGTTCTCCGGCAGCGCAAACCGAACATGCACCGGATTCTGTTGCACGATGGTAGTCAGCAGCGTGCCCTGGTCAATCAGGCTCCCTTCGGGCAGGTCTTCAAGGCTGGTCACGCCATTGACCGGAGCCCTGACGTCGGTATAGCCCAAATTCAGTTCAGCTACCGTAACGCCGGCCTCGGCAACAGCCAGATTGGCCTGGGCCAGTTCCAGGGCGGAACGGGCGGAGTCACGATCCCGTTCACTGACCGCATTACGCTCGTACAATGAGGATATGCGATTCCATTCCCGCTCAGCCTGGCGGAGATCCGCTTCAGCCACCTGGCGTTGAGCTTTTGCCCCCTGCAGGGCGGCTTCCGATGGCTTGGGATCAATGCGGAACAGAGAGTCACCCTCACTGACAATCTGGCCTTCGCGATAAAGGCGCTCCTCGAGGATGCCCTGAATCCGGGCGCGAACTTCTACTTCCCGAGCCCCGCGAGCCCGACCGGCATAGTCCTGGCGCACTGTCACGTCGGTTGTTTCAGCCGTTTCCACGATGACCTCCGGGGCTGGCCTGCCACTACCTTCCCCAGCGTTTTGATTATTGTCACCGCTGCAGGCGGCCAGACCGGCCACAAGCACCGATAGCAATAATGTTCGACGTAGTGGTTTGAAGGAATACAGCAGGGCAGCATGCGACGGCATGACGGAGTTCTCCTTGGGTAAAAGTTGGTCGAATTGATGGGACAATACCTACATTCATGGATGTATGCAAAAAACTTTGGCATGATAGCGCCCAAGACAAACGGACCCGTCTGCACAAGCAGTGGGCCCTACACTCAGAATGGCGGATATTCACCATGGCCAGAAAAACCAAGGCGGAAGCTGAAGTCACCTATCAGGCGTTGCTGGACGCAGCAGAGCAGGTCTTTCTCAACAAGGGCGTGGCCCGGGCCTCACTGGAGGAAATCGCCCGCACCGCCCAGGTCACCCGTGGCGCAGTTTACTGGCACTTCCAGAACAAATCGGATGTTTTCAAGGCCATGCTCGAGCGTGTTCGACTGCCGATGGCAGAGATGACTGAAAACGCCGCTGACGAGCGCACTGGTGACCTTCGGACACTCAGAAACCTGTGTGTGTATGCGCTTCAGACCCTCGTTAAGGATCAACGCCACTTCCGTGTCTACAAGATCCTATTTCACCACACGGAATCCGAACACGGTCTGAGGCTGCAGGATGAAATGACGCAGGAATCTATTGATACACTGACGCGGTTTTTCAGCAATCACCCACCCCATTCATCACTGACCGCCAGTCAGGCCGCCCGTTCGCTGCATACCCAAATGCTGGGCATCTACGTTGATTGGCTCAGGAATCCTGACGCCTACGACCTGAGCGCCGAAGCGGAATGCCTGGTCGATACAGTGTTCCGTGGCCTCTGCCCTGAAAACGAGCCATTCCAAACAAACAAGGAAAACCCATGAACAAACGTCTGTTGCCAGGTCTGATGGCGGCGCTTGCAGCCCAGCCCGTGCCGGCCATGAATCTGGTCGAAACCTATGAGAAAGCGCTTACCTACGATTCCGGCATCGCCGAGTCCCGAGCCACCCTGCAGGCAGAGCAGGCCGGCATTGATGTTAGCCGCGCCAACCTTTTGCCCCGGCTCAATGCGTTTGGTGATGCCAGGCACACAGATACCGATCCGGACAACGCCAGCGGAGACTCTTACAAAACTTTCAGCTACGGCGTTGAACTGACTCAGCCGCTGTTCCGCGCTGACGCCTGGTTTGATTTTGAAACCAGCCAGATTCGGAGCGAGGCCGCCCGAGCCCGGTACAATCTGGCACAGCAGCAGTTGATCCTCGACGTTGCCGAAGGTTACTTCAATGTGTTGCGGGCAGCCGATGCGTTGACCACTGCACAGGCCACCGAGACAGCTATAGGCAGACAGTACGAGCAAGCACAGGAGCGTTTCGATGTCGGCCTGATCGCCATTACCGAAGTGTATGAGGCCCGTGCCAGCTACGATGATTCCAAAAGCCGGCGTATTGCCGCCGAAAGTGACTTGGACATCGCCCGGGAAGATCTTGCCCGCTTGACCGGAGAATACACCGAACTACTGGATAACCTGCGCCAGGAATTCCCTCTGGCCAGGCCCGCGCCCGCGAACCCCACAGAGTGGGAGAAGATCGCGTTGGGACAGAATTGGGAAATCCAGACCGCCCTGCTTGAGCTCGATGCCAGCAAGTCCACCCTTGAAAGCCGCAAGGCGGGGCATTACCCGACGCTGGACCTGAACGCCTCTTACGGTGAAACAGACATCAACGGCCTCGGGCCCGGCGGCACGGGGTCCACCGCGGGCAGCGGCGGCGCCACCCGTTCTGGTAATGGAACGACCACTGAGGGCGTGATCAGTCTGACCTTGAACGTGCCGCTGTACCTCGGCGGCGGAACACAAGCAGGAGTGCGGCAACAGCGATCACTGGTCACGGTGGCCGATCAGGCCTTGAATACTGTCCGTCGGGACGTGCGGGTCAACACGCGCAGCCTGTTTCGTCAGGTCAACACCAATATCGAATCCGCCTCGGCCCTCGAACAGACTATCATCTCGCGCCGCAGTGCACTGGATGCTACCCGCGCAGGGTACGAAGTCGGTACTCGCAACATCGTCGAAGTGCTGGATGCCGAGCGGGACTATTACGAAGCCCTGCAAAACTATGCCAATGCCCGCTACGACTACGTACTCAACACTCTTAACCTGAAACAGTCCGCCGGCACCCTCAGCCCACAGGATTTGATGGACCTGAACCGCTGGCTCAGTGCATCAGCGCCAGGCATCGAAGCTCTGGCCGAGGACGATGAAACCATCGACGATCCAACCCGAAACTGAAGGCGCTAACTTCATGTTACGAAACAAATACGCACCCACAGCGATGGCCCTGTCATTGGTAGTGCTCAGCCCCACCGTGTTTGCAGCCGCTGACTGGCAGAATGCCATGACCAGCCCAGACTGGGATGGCAGCATCGGGGCGGGAGCCTTCTATGCGCTGGACTATCTTGGCAGTGACGACTATGAAACCCGAGGCCTGCCCAACCTGAACCTGAGTTATGACGACCGGTTCTATCTGAATATCCGCGATGGCCTCGGCTGGAACTTTATTAATTATGGCGCATGGTCACTGTCGACCTACATCGGCTATGTCGGGGGCCGTGATAATGAGGATGACCTGAGCGGCCTGGATAAGGTGGACAGTGGGGCTGCCATTGGTTTACGCGTTGCCCTGGAGGACGGGCCTTTCAATTACAGCGCGTCGGTAAAGACACCGGTGACCGGCGACGTCGACGGCTATCAGTTGGCGAACCCCGCTGACAGAAAACCTTTTGTTGTCGGCCGGTCCCGGCCTCATCTATAGCAGTGAGCGCTGGACGGAGAGCAAGTTTGGCGTATCCGAGGCAGAGAGCACCCGCTCCGGCCTGAGCGCCTATGACGTTGATAAAGGTTACCTTCGCATACGTTTTGGAGGCACCATGACTTACCGCCTGAGTGCTGACTGGTCACTGACCGGTCTTGCGGGAGTGGCCTACCTGACTGGAGAGGCCAAAGACAGTCCGATAGTTGCGGATATTGGAGATCATGTTCAGGGCTTCGGCGGATTATTGATGAACTATCGCTTTTAACGGGACAAAGCTCTCTTGAGGTTGATCATTTTTTTGTTTGCACTTACTCCCGGTTTTGCCGGAGCCAGTTCCGGGGCCTTTAGCATTTCCTGGGACAACGACCTTCTGACCGGCTCGGATAAGGGCTATACCAATGGCGGTCGATTGTCCTATCTGAGTGCATCGGCAGAGAACAACAACTGCGAGGTGTGTCTGGCCAGAAGCGCCAGGAACGCGATGGATTGGTTGCCCGTTATTGGTCGCACGGGCAACGCTCATGCCTTGACCTTCAGCTTGAGCCAACTGATGGTCACCCCAGAGAACATACAAGCATCTGGGCCGATTTATGAAGACTTGCCTTACGTCGGCTACCTCTCCAGCTCAATGACTCTCTGGAGCTGGAGTTCAGAATCCCTGACCGGCTATGGCATCGGTCTGGGTGTCGTTGGACCCAATTCAGGCGCCGAAGCAACGCAGAAATGGGTCCACAAACTGACCGGCAGCACCAATCCGAATGGCTGGGATAACCAGCTGGGCACCGATGTCATTGGCGAAGTGCACGCCTTTCATGCTCGGCGGTTGTTTCGCGAAAATATCGGCAGTGGGATGCACCAGGAGGTTGCCTGGGTAACCGGTGGCAGGCTGTCGAATTTCGTCAGCAGTGGCGAGTTGGGTATGTCTTGGCGAATCGGCACCAACTTGCCCGCCAATATCATCCCGGATTATGCAGGAGCCTCTTCAACCATTGCCCTGCCGGGCTCACTGAATGCCCCCGGCTCGGGTTGGTCCATGTTCATTGGTTTGGGTATGGAATTCATACCCTATTCCTATCTGGAGGAGCAGTCAGGGCGCTACGATTATGACCAGCGTTCTGTTGTTGGTCTGGGCGGCGTGGGCATTGGCTGGCATTCGCCTGGAATCCAGATTGCCATCACACTCAGAGCGACGACCAGTCAGGATGAAAGCAATAAAGATGCACTTTCTTTTGGGACTGTGTCGGCTGCGTATCGCTTCTGAGTACCGAGACATTTTCGGGCAGAGTTTACCCTATGCCATGCCCCCTTTATCGATGACACCGTCCATAGCGATCTGCCAGATCAAATCACCAATGGCGTCGAGTGAATGGGCCCCGT
>JAKLLS010000148.1 GCA_022014155.1 Marinobacter sp.
ACCGCTTCCTGCTTTCGCCCGGATTCGTCCAGCGCCCGCTTCAGGTGATCGAATTGTTCATCAAACAGATCGCTCAGTAGCTCGTGCAGGCGGTTGTTGATGTGGGTTTTAACTGCTGAGCGGGCGATCTGTTCGACCTCTCCTTCTTCCTCTGATGCCTGGGGCGTGCCGTTCAGCACCTCTGGTGGTTCGGGCAGGGTCCCTTTGGACACATCGCTTGTGAGTTGATTCAGGACGACGCTGAGGCCATCAGTATGAGGCGGTTTGGTGAGGATATTGTAGACGCCAAAATTCTGCGCCTCTTCCATGAAAGAGGGCGACTTCCTGGAGGTGCACATAATGATGGGAATGCTGGCGGTCTCAGGATTGCCCTTGATGGCTTTGGTGGCTTCCACGCCATTCATGCCGGGCATCAGGTGATCCATAAAGATCACATCCGGTCGGCGGTGGTTGCTGAGGAAATCCAGTGCCTCTTCTGCGGAGCCGGCCATGTTGACTTCCATGTTGTGGCTTTCCAGCAACTTGCTCAGAGCAAATCGCGCCACCTTTGAGTCGTCTACCAGGAGTGCGTTCTTGATCGCCATGTCACAACCTCAACCTGTTACAGCTATGCGTTCATTATCGGGCTGATGAGTTACCAGCCTTCCAGTTGCGGGCACTGAGTAGCCCGGTAGCTCTTGTCCCGATAACAAACACCGGGTTCCGTGGTACGGGCGGTAAAAACTTCGCCGGCCGCGGTTGTCAGGCGAACCTGTCCATAGGGTTCGCCGTGTTTGAAGGTGGCTTCAATGGAGCTGCCATTGGGGTTGCGAAGCAGACCCTTGCCGTGGAACTTACCGTCAATGTACCCACCTTCGTATTTCTTCCCGTCGGCAAACACTTCGGCACCGGAGCCGTGGAAGTCACCATTGGAGAATTCGCCTTCATAGTGGCGGCCATCGGCGTAGGTCAGGCTGCCCTGACCGTGGAATTCGCCATCGCGGAAGCCGCCAACGTAGAGCGTCCCGTTTGCCGTGGTGAGGGAACCATGGCCATTCAGCCTGCCTTCTGACCATTCGCCTGTCAGGATATCGCCATTGGCGCGCGTCAGCGTCCCCTGGCCATGAAATTCACCATCGATGAAGTGACCCTCGTAACGTAGCCCGTCACGGTTCTGATAGGTGCCGTCGCCGGTTTTCACGCCGCCAATCCAGGTACCTTCGCGGAAGTTTACTGTGGTGTAGGCTTTCAGTCTGGCTGTCAGGGTTTCTTCCTGCCCTGCTTTCATGGCGACGCTTTGGCTCCAGGGTTTGAAGCCGGTCTTGCTGATGGTGACGTCGTATTTGCCCGGCGCCAGCTCCAGGTCGAGGCGGGTAGAGCCATAGTCACGACCGTTAATGGTGACGTGATCGCCCACAACATTAGAACGCAGGACCAGTGTGGCGGTTGTGGGCATCGGTTGCGGGTCAGGCTGTGGTTCCGGGGCGGCTGTTGGTTCGGCCAGTGCCACCGTGTCAGAGGGCGCTGGCATGGAGGCGATGGTGAAAGGTTCCACGTCCGGAAGATTGCGAACCGCGACCTCGGAGGGAGGCGGAGTTATGTTCGCGGTCTCAAGGTGCGGGGTATCAGGTGGCGGAGGGGTATTTTCAGGCTCTGCGTCGGTGTCGGCAAAGATGGTTTTCGGGGCTTCCGGTTTGGCAGCCATCACTTCAACCGATGGTGCATCCTGACGAAGTGAGGCAAACCCCGCCGTGACCATTAGCATCAGGGCCAGCGCATTGACGAACAGCAGTGGTCTGGCATCGACCATGGGAAACCTCGCATTCCTGCATTCCGGACCGCTCCATCTTAACCAGCGAATGCGAGGTTATGTAACAGAAAGTATCTGAACTTGACGAGAATGTCGGACAAATCACATTTTGTTCGGAAGTCGGTCATGGTTGAGCTGTTCCCACGAGCGCATATAGACATCCGCTTCGTACTCATAGGGTGAGCGGAACGGGGTCAGCACGAAGTCGAACACAAGGAAGAAGAATCCTACAGACGCCCAGGCAATGGCCAGGGTGCTGATGGTGGTGGCCTGCACTTCCGGATTGGAGTCTACAAAACTCTGCAGCATGGGAATCAGGTCGCTTGCCATGACGACCGGGTTGAAGCTCGACAGGACAAACGGCACCCAGAATGCCAGGAAAATAGGGAAAAAACCGAATGACCAGAGGATCCTGCGCAGCAGGTACACACCGGCTTCTCGCCAGTAACGCTGCCGGACCTCCGGCACCTTGCGGATCCGCTCAATATAGCGGCGACGCTCGGCCCAGTATGCGGCGACTTCTGGCGCCTGCACGGATGCCTTGCCTGAACTCGTGCCTGGGATGGCTGTTGTGTCGGTGTGATTGAGAGCGGCCTGGCCGGTATCGTTCGTGGTTTCTGTGGTCATGGGTTCAGGTATTACCTTAATTGGCTACAGGGCTGCCTTGTTGGCTACAGGACTGGTGCATGATAATCGATAGTACGTGTTACCCTACAAGTCTCAAATCGTTAAAGACAGGATAGATTGAATGGCTGCAGTGATCGACAACGCAACCCATCCGGCTTTTGAGAAGCTTCGCAGTCACCGGATCGATACTCTCAACCTGACGGTTGAAGAGTATCGTCATCGTAAGACCGGCGCGCGGCACCTTCACATGGCCGCCGACAATGACGAAAACGTTTTTTTCGTGGCTTTGCGCACATTCCCGATGGATTCCACCGGTGTGGCCCACATTCTCGAGCATACCGCGTTGTGTGGCAGCGAACGCTATCCCGTGCGGGATCCCTTCTTCATGATGATCCGCCGATCCCTCAACACCTTCATGAATGCGTTCACCAGCAGCGACTGGACTGCCTATCCGTTCGCCAGCATGAATCGCAAGGATTTTGATAACCTGCTATCGGTGTATCTGGATTCGGTGTTCTTCTCCAAGCTGGATCCGCTGGACTTCGCCCAGGAAGGGCATCGCCTGGAGTTCGACAAGCCAGAGGACCCCAGTACGGATCTGGTCTATCGCGGTGTGGTCTACAACGAAATGAAGGGAGCCATGAGTGCGCCGACTTCCCAGTTGTGGCAGAACCTGTCCAGCCATCTGTTCCAGACCACGACCTATCATTACAACAGTGGTGGCGAACCGGATCACATCGTCGATCTGAGTTACGACGATCTGGTGAAGTTCTACCGCCATCACTATCACCCCAGCAACGCGATTTTCGCCACCTACGGCAATATTCCGGCCCATGAGCATCATGAGCGATTTGAGAGCCTGGCATTGAATCGATTTGATCGTCAGGACATCGAACTGCCGGTCAGGGATGAAAAGCGGATGTATGCCCCCGTCCGGGTCGAGCAGGGGTACGCTATCAACGAAGGGGAAGAAACTGACAACAAGACCCACGTCGTCATGGGCTGGTTGTTGGGCCACAGCTTTGACTTGCAGGAGAATCTGGAAGGTCAGCTGCTGTCGGCAGTGTTGCTGGAGAACAGTGCCTCGCCACTGATGCGGGCGCTGGAAACCACGGATATTGGTCATGCGCCATCCCCCATGTGCGGGCTGGAGGACTCCAATCGTGAAATGACGTTTGTCTGCGGTATCGAGGGCAGTGAGCCGGAGCAGCAAAAGGCGCTGGAAGAATTGGTAGAGGGAACCCTGCATAAAGTGGTAGCGGAGGGCGTCAGTGAAGAGCGCCTTGAGGCCATCCTCCACCAACTGGAATTGCACCAGCGTGAGATTGCCGGTGATCAGTTCCCCTACGGGTTGCAGCTGATCATGCAGGCAATTGCCCCCATGGTTCATGGCGGTGATCCGGTCGAGTTGCTGGACCTGGAGCCGGTGTTGGCGGATATGCGTGAGAAAATACGCGATCCTCAGTATGTACCGGACCTGATTCGCAGGAAATTGCTGGAAAACCCGCATCGCGTGACACTGACGCTGCGCCCGGATGACAAGCTGGAGAACCGCCGCCAGCAGGCGATCCGTGAGGCGTTGGCTAGCCGCAAGGCAGCGCTGACGGAGGAGGAAGTCAAACAGATTGTGGATCGTGCCCAGGCGCTGGAGGAGCGCCAGCAGCGCAAGGATGACGATTCCATTCTGCCGAAAGTGGATCTGACCGACGTACCCCTGCAGATGCCGGAACCGGAAAGCCGGTACGAGGGCGAAATCGGCGCAACGGTCTATGCCCGCGGCACCAATGGCCTGGTCTACGAGCAGATTGTCCTGCCGATGCCAGAGTTGACCGAAGATGAGCTGTTGCTGCTGCCATACTACACCACGCTGATCCCGGAGGTGGGCTGTGGTGAGCTGGATTATCTGCAGATGCAGGATCGTATTTCGGCGGAGTCCGGCGGAATCAGTGCCTCGTTCTCCGCGAAGGGCAGCATTGACGATGTCCAGGATCTGTCCGGGTACCTTATTTTTAACGGTAAGGCCCTGGCCCGCAATCGCACCGAACTGACCCGTTTGCTGAGTGATGTGTTCCATGGCGCCCGTTTTGACGAGACCGAGCGGGTGCGCGAGCTGATTGCCCAGATCCGTGCCCGCCGTGAGCAGGCGGTGACCGGCAGTGGCCACGCCCTCGCCATGGGGGCAGCCTCCCAGGGGATGAGTCCGGGAGCCTGGCTGTCGTTCCGAATCGGTGGTCTGGAAGCGATACGTGGCACCAAGGCGCTGGACAAGGCGCTCAACGATCCCGCAGAACTGGATGCGTTCTGCAACAGGCTGGCGGACTTGCACCGCAAGATCCAACAACAATCCCGACAGTTCCTGGTTATTGGCGAGGACGACCAGCTCAGTCCGATGCTGGATGACCTGAAGGCGTGCTGGCAGGCGGTTGAGGCGACGGAATCCAGTGGCTGGAAGATGGCTCCGGTGAATTACACCACTCGTCAGGCCTGGCTCACGTCTACCCAGGTAAACTTCTGCGCCAAGGCGTACAGCACGGTGGCGGTTGATCACGAAGATGCTGCGGCGTTGACCGTGCTGGGCGGCTTCCTGCGTAACGGTTACCTGCACCGGGTGATCCGCGAGAAAGGTGGAGCCTACGGTGGTGGCGCAGGGCAGGACAGCGTCAACGGTACCTTCCGGTTTTTCTCTTACCGCGACCCGAGGCTGACAGAAACCCTGGAGGATTTTGACAGTGCTCTGAGCTGGTTGCAGGAAGCGGACCATGATCCACAAGAGTTGGAAGAATCCATCCTCGGCGTCATTGGCCAGTTGGACCGCCCCCGCTCTCCGGCGGGGGCGGCAAGACATGCCTTCCATAACCAGCTGTTTGGCCGCACACCTGAGCAGCGCGCCAGATTCCGGGAGCGAGTGTTAGCGGTGACCCTGGATGATCTGAAACGGGTTGCACGTCAGTGGCTGGTGCCGGAAAACGCCAGTACCGCTGTGGTGACCAGCCCGGAAAACCGCAAGGTGGCGGAGCAGCTGGGGTTGGAAATTCAGGAAGTGTAAGCTGTGGGAACCGGGGCAGCGCTCGTCAGGGGGCTGTCCCGGTGTTCACGCGGATGGGCCTACCGGTTTCGTTTCAGTCCGGTGGCCACCATGATCCGGGTGGAAATTTCCTCGACAGAGTAAGCCGTGGTATTCAGGTAAGGAATCCGCTCCCTCCGATACATCAACTCGATCTCTTCGATTTCGTGCATGCACTGCTTTATTGACGAGTACCGCGAATTCGGGCGCCGTTCATTACGGATTGTGGCCAGCCGTTCCGGTTCAATAGTAAGTCCGAAAATCTTCTCTTTATGAGGTTTCAGAGCCGCAGGCATCTGTTGGTCGTTGAGGTCTTCTTCCGTAATTGGGTAGTTGGCCGCTTTAACCCCGTATTGCAATGCCAGATAGAGGCAGGTGGGCGTCTTGCCGCTGCGCGAGGCCCCCACCAGAATCAGGTCGGCCTCGTTGTAATAGCGAGTGCGGGCGCCGTCGTCGTTGTCGAGGGCAAAGTTAACCGCCTCAATGCGGCGTTCATAATTGCCTGCGTTGTTAATAGAGTGGGATTTGCCCACTGTATAGGACGAAGATGATTGTAATTCCTGCTCCAGCGGGTTCAGGAAGGTGCCAAAGATATCCACCATGAAGCCGTCCGCGTCGGAGATGATGCCGCGGATATCGCTATTAACAATGGTATCGAACACCAGAGGTCGGCTCTGATCGGTTTCTGCGGCCTTGTTGATGCGTTTGACCATGTCCCGGGCTTTGTCCGCATCGTCAATGTAGGGCACGGTTACTTTTTCGAAATCAATCTTTTCAAATTGGGCCAGAAGGCTGTTGCCGAGGGCTTCGGCGGTGAGGCCGGTACCGTCGGAAATAAAGAAAGCTGTTCGTTTCATGGT
Source organism: Marinobacter sp. (assembly GCA_022014155.1). Lineage (GTDB taxonomy): Bacteria > Pseudomonadota > Gammaproteobacteria > Pseudomonadales > Oleiphilaceae > Marinobacter. The sequence goes on from JAKLLS010000148.1 coordinate 6,341, forward strand.
GTGTAGTCCAACTCCGGATTCGACGGGTTCCCTAGGTAATTGCCGCAGGTTACAGTATCATACACGCCCAGTTCGAGACTGCGCAGCGCAGAATGCTCTAATGAATCAAGGGAGACGTGCTTTGGAAGATTACATTATCTGGTTTGATCACCTGGGAATGTCCGATGTTGACCGGGTAGGGGGAAAGAATGCCTCTCTCGGAGAAATGATCAGTAATCTTGCCAATGCAGGTGTTACCGTTCCGGGTGGCTTCGCGACCACAGCTCATGCTTACCGTGAGTTTTTGGCGACCGACGGACTGAAGGACAAGATTGACCAGGCTCTCGATGAGCTGGATGTCAACGATGTGAACGAACTGGCCAGGGTGGGTTCCCGCATACGCCAGTGGGTGATTGAGACCCCATTCCCGGAAGTGCTCGATAATGCCCTGAAAGAGGCCTATGCCCAACTGCGGGATGGCAATGACAAGATGGCTGTCGCCGTGCGTTCTTCCGCCACTGCGGAAGACCTGCCGGACGCGTCTTTTGCTGGCCAGCAGGAGACCTTCCTGAATGTGGTAGGTCTGGAGCAGGTGCGTACCTCGGTCAAGGAGGTGTTTGCCTCGCTGTTTAATGATCGCGCTATTTCCTACCGGGTTCATCACGGGTTCGATCACAAGCTGGTGGCCTTGTCCGCCGGTATCCAGAAGATGGTACGCAGTGAAACCGCCGCCAGTGGCGTGATGTTTACCCTGGACACGGAATCCGGCTTCCGCGATGTGGTGTTTGTCACCGCTTCCTATGGCTTGGGCGAGACCGTGGTTCAGGGGGCGGTCAACCCGGACGAATTCTATGTTCACAAGCCGACGCTACAGGCAGGTCGCCCGGCGGTCCTGCGTCGCAATCTGGGAAGCAAGGCCATCAAAATGGTCTACCATTCCAGCCCTGGCGAAGGCGAGTTTGTCGAGACCGTGAAGGTTGAGCAGGAAGATCGTAACCGTTTCTGTATTAACGACGCGGAAGTGGAAGAATTGGCCAAACAGGCCATGATCATCGAAAAGCATTACCAGCGCCCGATGGATATTGAATGGGCCAAGGACGGTGACGACGGCCGGATCTACATTGTTCAGGCCCGTCCTGAAACCGTCAAGAGCCGTGCAGCCGCCAACGTCATGGAGCGTTACCTGTTGAATGAGACCGGTAAGGTGCTGGTTGAAGGCCGGAGCATCGGTCACAAGATTGGTAGCGGTCCTGTCAAGATCGTTGAAAGTATTAACGAAATGGATCGGGTTCAGCCGGGCGATGTCCTGGTCACGGACATGACCGATCCGGATTGGGAGCCGGTGATGAAGCGCGCTTCCGCCATCGTCACCGATCGTGGCGGCCGGACCTGTCATGCAGCTATTATTGCCCGTGAGCTGGGTATTCCGGCGGTCGTCGGCTGTGGCGATGCCACCGAAGTGCTGAAAGACGGGCAGCTAGTGACGGTTTCCTGTGCCGAGGGTGACACCGGCATGATCTATGAGGGCGCCCTGGACTTTGAGCTGCGGGAGAACACCGTCGACTCCATGCCCAATATTCCGTTCAAGATCATGATGAACGTGGGCAATCCGGACCGTGCGTTTGATTTCCAGGCTCTGCCAAACGAGGGTGTCGGTCTGGCCCGCCTGGAATTCATTATTAACCGCATGATCGGTGTTCATCCCAAGGCATTGCTCAACTTTGATAGCCTGCCGCGGGATATCAAGCAAACGGTTGAAAAGCGCATTTCCGGCTATCCGTCCCCGGTCGACTTTTACATCGACAAACTGGTTGAGGGCATCTCGACCCTGGCGGCCGCGTTTGCGCCCAAGAAGGTCATCGTGCGTCTTTCGGACTTCAAGTCCAACGAGTACGCGAACCTGATTGGTGGCACGCTGTATGAACCGGATGAAGAAAACCCGATGCTGGGCTTCCGCGGTGCCTCCCGCTACATTTCCG
>JAKLLS010000033.1 GCA_022014155.1 Marinobacter sp.
GGAAATTCAATTTTAGGTGCTTTCGGCTCACTCATGCCGGCATACTCCCGAAGACATCGGCGGTCTTCTCTAGAACAACTGAACAAAAAAGAGCTTGATGGCATCCCACAGGCGCTTGAACAAACCGCCCTCAGGCACATCGCTGAGCGCCAGTACCGGTTGGTCGACAATCACGTCATCGCCCAGTTTGACCTGCACACGGCCAAGCTCATCCCCCACCTTGATGGGTGCTTTAATGACAGAATCAAGGTCCACGGTTGATTCCAGTGAGTCGCGGGAACCACGGGGAATGGTGACATTGACCTCTTCCGTGACTCCTACCGACAGTTCATCATCACGACCGCCCCAGATTCGCGCCTTGATCAGTTCCTGACCAGCACCGAACAGTGTCTCGCTTTCATAGTACCGGAAACCATAGTTCAGCATCTTCTGGACTTCCTGGGCCCGGGCTCCGGTACTGTCCGTACCCATAACCACAGCAATCAGCCGGGTACCATTGCGCTTGGCTGAAGCCACCAGACAGTATCCGGCTTCCTCGGTGTGGCCGGTTTTGAGGCCATCGACGCTGTCATCGCGCCAAAGCAGGCTGTTGCGATTGGGCTGGCGGATATTGTTGTAGGTGAAGTGCTTCTCAGCGTACAACGGATAGTTCTCGGGGTAATCATTGATGATCGCCATCGCCAGCAGCGCCAGATCGTGAGCGGTGGAGAAATGGTCTGGCGACGGCAGGCCGGTAGCGTTCTCGAAGTGGGTATCGTTCATACCCAGCAACTGGGCCTGCTGATTCATGATATCGACGAAAGCCCCTTCACTGCCGGCCACAAACTCCGCCAGGGCAACCGATGCGTCATTTCCCGACTGGATAATGACGCCCTTGAGCAGATCTTCAACGGAGACTTCCGTTCCTTCCTGAACAAAGGTACGCGAGCCTTCGGTGCGCCAGGCATTGACACTGATCGGCACCATGTCCGACATGGAAAGACGGCCCTCATCCAGCTCCCGCTCAACAATATAGGCAGTCATCATCTTTGTCAGGCTAGCCGGTGGCAGCCGTTCATTGCTGTTCTCATTCATGAGCACCCGGCCACTAAGGGGGTCCATCAGGATATAGGAGCTCGCCGCCACTTGCGGAGGCGAAGGAATCAGTACCGTCTGGGCATTGGCCGATCCCAGGGGGATCAATACCAGAAGCATTAGAGCGGTTAGAGCGCGGAAAACAGGATTAGTCGCCATGGGTCCATTCATTCGTCGTTATGTGTGTTGATTCTTTTTTAGTGGGAATCGGTCAGCAGTATAGTCTGGCCAAACCCCCGGCTTTCAAGCCTCGCCTGGGCTTTTCGAGCTTCATCCGGATTGCTGAAGGGGCCAACCTGCACCCGGTGGAAACGTCCGGATGCCGTATCCACCGCCCTTACCCGCATTGGGTTCTCAATCACAACCCTGGCCTTGTCCAACAGCATTTCCGCCGGATTACGGCTACTGAACGAGCCCAGTTGCACAAACAGTGACGTGGACCCGCTGTTTAAATCAGCCAGATCCGCCACCTTTTCAACCGGTACCGGTTCCCCACCGCCGGAAAACGGCTGACCTGCCAGGGTCATGGTGCCATCTTGCTTCACCGTTATGGCGGCAACTTCTACCCGGGCGGTACCCTTTCCCTGATACCCCAGCTTCTTGGCCGCTGCGTAGGACAGGTCAATCAGCCGGTCACCGTGGAAGGGCCCCCGATCATTCACCCGGACAATCACTGAACGGCCGTTGTCGAGGTTCGTCACCCGGGCATATCCCGGAATTCGCAGGCTCTTGTGAGCCGCTGACATTTCATACATATCAAAAACCTCGCCATTGGAGGTTTTATGACCATGGAACTTTTCGCCGTACCAACTCGCGGTGCCCCGCTCAACATAGCCATCATTGCTGGCTATCACCGAGTATTGTTTGCCCCAGACAGTATAAGGGGACTTGTTCCCGGCAGACCGGGGCACTTCATATCGCGGCTGGGCATTCCCTAGCCCCGACACATCAAAATCACCCTCGGGAGCACGATCCTGCGAAATCGTGTAGCGGGACGAATGATCCTTCTCAGGCGTCGGCGAAGAGGCACAGCCGGAAATAACGAATGCTGCAACGATGATTACCAGCAACGAGAATGGAAAATGGGTCATCACCGGTCAGGATTCCTGTGTTTGTTCAACTCATCTGCCAACTGTAAAACCGCCATGGCGTATAGATGGCTGTGATTGTAACGGGTTATCACATAAAAGTTATGGTACGTCAGCCATAATTCCGAACCCTCACTGCCTTGCAGCAAGATCGCCCGGGCTGCCGCATCATCCCTTCGCATCAACATTGGCTCCAGCCCCGCCTCGCGATAGTCAGCGACCGTCAACTTCGGCTTAAGCTCCCGCGTCAACAGGGAGCTATCCATCGGCAGGTGACCGCCCAGAGACTCTGCAATCGGCTCGCCCTCACGCCAGTGATGGGCGCTGAAATAGTTGGCAACGCTGCCAATGGCGTCCACGGGATTGGTCAGAATATCAGCGACACCGTCATCGTCGAAATCGATTGCAAAGTTCCGGTAGCTGCTGGCAATAAACTGGCCGTAGCCCATGGCTCCGGCATAGGACCCTTTGATATCCAGTGGATCAAAGCCCTGTTCACGGGTCATCAGCAGATACTGGACCAGTTCACTGCGAAAGAAACGGCTGCGGGGCGGATAGTCAAAGGCCAGGGTTGCCAGGGCATCCATCACACGATAATTGCCGGTGTAGTTACCGTACCAGGTTTCCACGCCTATGATTGCTGCAATAACGGTGGCAGGAACGCCAAATTCTGACTCCGCACGGGCAAATGCCTCATCGTGTTCTTTGAGAAACGCCACGCCACGCTCAACCCGCTCAGGCTTGATAAAGATCTTCCGATACTCCTGCCAGGTCAGGGTTTTCTCGACCGGGCGGCTGATGGACTCCAGTATCCTGTCGATGCGGGTCGCCTGCGACAACAAGACTTCCACCTTGCCCTGATCATATCCATACTTGGTAACCATTTCCTTGATCAGAGCCTGACCTTCCGGAGTGGCATCGTAACCCTGGGCTTGGGTGACAGAGGCAAGCACCGCAAACAGGAAAGGTGTAATGCGAGTAAAACCTGGAAAACAGACAGCTGCCATTACTTACCTGTAAATTGATGACCGGGCGGTAATGAGATTCCGCAACGCCAGACCTTGATTCTTCACCGGCCCACTCAAAACCGGTGCTACATTATCATGGAGCATCAGCGGTCAACCATTACCCGCTGTCCATGGTCAGGCGCTGATCATTCGCCGATGGGTATGAATGGACATCAGCACGCCAAAGGCTGCCATCAGGGTGACACTCGATGTGCCCCCGTAGCTGATAAGCGGCAGCGGTACCCCCACCACCGGCAATAATCCGCTGACCATCCCCACATTCACGAAGATATAGATAAAGAACGTCATCGTCAGCGCTCCCGCAAGCAACCGACTGAAGGAATCCTGAGCAGTAGCGGCAATATAGAGACACCGGAGAATGATGAGCAGGTAGACCGCCATCAGCACCAGCATGCCGATGAAACCGAACTCCTCCGCGAGGACTGCCACGATAAAGTCCGTGTGGCTTTCCGGCAGGAATTCAAGATGGGACTGGGTGCCCTGGAGCCAGCCTTTGCCCTCCAGGCCACCCGAGCCAATAGCGGTTTTCGACTGGATAATGTTCCAGCCTGCGCCAAGGGGATCGCTTTGCGGGTCCAGCAACGTCAGTACCCGCTGCTTCTGGTAATCCCGCATGACAAAGAACCACATCAGTGGCGCTGACACCGAGACCAGGGCGGCAAACGCGGCAATCAGGCGCCAACTCATACCCGCAAAGAAAACAACGAAAATACCTGCCGCGCCTACCAGCAGGGAAGTCCCCAAGTCAGGCTGAAGGATAATCATCGCCATCGGAGCGAGCACAATCACCAACGCAACAGCGATACGGGACAATGTCGGAGGCAGAAAATGACGGGACAGATACCAGGCCGTCATCATCGGCATCACCAGTTTCATCAGCTCCGACGGCTGGAACCGCGGCAACCCCGGAATGGCGAGCCAGCGCTGCGCGCCCTTGGCACCAACCCCGACCAGTAACACTGCGGCCAGACCCGCCACTCCGGCCAGGTAGAGCCAGGGGGCCCAACGCCTGAAAACGGCGGGGTCCAGCTGGGCAAACACCAGCATGACCACCAAAGCCACCCCCATACGTATTCCCTGCGCCTTGACCACTTCGATGTTACGGTCCGCACCGCTATAGAGAACCACCAGGCCGCCGCCAATCAACAGCAGAAGCAAAGCCAACAGGATCGGATCGATATGGAATACAGACCACAGACTACGGGGTCTGGAAAGAGGATGGTCAGATGTACTCAGGCTTTTACCCAGCATCAATCCGCCCCCCCGGACTCGGTCCCGCTCACCAGTGCCTTCTCCTCGCCCGGGAAGCCCAGCAACCACGCGTCAAACATCGCCCTTGCCACCGGCGCAGCAGTGCTACTGCCACCGCCACCATTCTCAACAATAATGGCAACAGCAATCTGTGGATCATCAACCGGAGCGAAGCCCACGAACAGAGCGTGATCCCGCAATCGCTCACGGACGTCTTCTTCTTCATACTCTTCATCTTCGGCGAGACTGAACACCTGCGCCGTGCCGGTCTTACCTGCCATGCGATAGGGTGCCCCACGGGCCGCCCCTCGGGCCGTGCCTTTGGTCCCGTGCATGACTTCAGCCATGGCATCAACCACAAATTCCCAGTCATCCGGATTCTTTAGCTCCAGAGGGGCATGATCCCCGGGGGGAAGGAACTCCTCAGCGGAGCGATCGCCTTTGATACTTTTGAGCAGCCTGGGCTCTACCCAGCGACCACGGTTGGCAATCAGAGATGTCGCCGTCGCCAGTTGTAACGGGGTCGCCAGCATAAAGCCCTGCCCGATGCCCATATTAACGGAATCCCCCGGGTACCAAGGCTCGTTCCGCACCGCCCTCTTCCAGTCACGGGACGGCAGCAAGCCACTCATAGCACCGGAGACATCGAGTGCAGCGTCTTCGCCAAAACCGAACTTGGACAGGTAGTCGTACATGGTGTCTACACCCATTTCCACCGCAATTTCATAGAAATAGATGTCACAGGACTGAGCCACGGCATCGGTGAGGTCCACCCAGCCGTGACCGCCTCGCTTCCAGTCACGGTAACGTCGTCCACCAGTGTTCAACTGGAAGAGGGCGGTGCGGAACGAGCCTTGGTACCCGGGGGATTCCGTTAATATGGGCATCGGGCAGGGCTTTATGCTGGCGACCCCGGAGGATATTGCCCACGCAACGCACGGTTGAACAGGGGTTTGTCTATATCGGTGCTCAGGGCCCGATAGTTCTCGACGCTGATACCCGTCACAAACTGGTTGGTGTCAAATCCGGGCACACTGGCAAGAGCCAGCAGCCCCCCGGTATCCGGCTCAATCGCGACAATAGCGCCACGCCTGCCATCAAGCAGTTCATGGGCAAGCCGCTGCAACCTCAAATCAAGATGTAACTGGATATCTTCCCCGGGAACCGGATTCTGCCGCTCCAGCACCCTCAGGGTTCGCCCGCGGGCATTGGTTTCCACGTGCTGGTAGCCTACCTGGCCATGAAGCAGGGCCTCATAGAAACGCTCAATGCCGGACTTGCCAATGTAGTTCGTACCCGCATAGTTAACCGGATCAATACGCTGCAACTCTTCCCGGTTGATTCGGCCAACAAATCCCAGGGCGTGGGCTGTGAGTTCGCTGTGGGGATAGTACCGGACAAGTTCCGCCGAGACCTCGACGCCGGGCAACTCATGACGATGAACCGCGAGGCTGGCAATTTCCTCTTCATTAAGGTCATAGCGCAAAGGAAGTGGCTGGAACGGTCGCCGGGGTTCCCGCAGGCGACGCTGGAAGCGTTCCATGTCTTCCTCGGAAATATCGAGCAGTTCTCCAAGCTTGGCCAGAGTCTCCTCCATGCCTTCAACGCGCTCAGGCACAAGGGTAACACCGAACACTGGCCGGTTTTCTGCCAGTAATTCATCATTGCGGTCGTAGACAAGGCCCCGGGGCGGGGCAACTGACTGAACCTGGACCCGATTCTTGTCGGAGAGCGTGGTGTATATGTCATGCTCAACGACCTGCAGCTGATACATCCTGGCGACCAAAAGCCCCAACATGACCAACACGACGACGACCATGACCATCGTCCGCCTTTGGAAAAGGCGACGTTCGGCGGCCACGTCTTTGAATTCTCCCCAGGGCATGATGCGTCCTAAGCCCGATGGTACGGATGATTACGGGTAATCGACCAGGCACGATACAACTGCTCGGCCAACAGAATCCTCACCAGCGGATGAGGGAGTGTCAGGGGGGAGAGCGACCAGAGTTGGTCGGCCCGCTGTCGGCAAGCATCGGCAAGGCCATCCGGCCCTCCGACCAGAAAGCTGACATCGCGACCGTCCTGCTGCCAGCTTTCCAGTTGGCTGGCAAGCTTCTCCGTTGACCAGGGTCGCCCGCCTACTTCCAGGGCGACCACACGATCCCTGGAGCCAGCGGCTGACAGAATCGAATCGCTTTCTTTTTGCATCAGCCGGGCAATGTCCGGATTCTTGCCCCGATGAGCCATTGGAATCTCTACCAATTCCAGGGGCAGTTCCGGCGGCATTCGGCGGGCGTAATCAGTATATCCCTGGCTGACCCAGTCGGGCATCTTCTGCCCCACACAGATCAGACGTAATCGCATGGTTATTCGCTACCCGCAACACCCAGATCCGGAGCATCGCGCCAAAGGCGCTCAAGATCATAGAATTCGCGGGTGGCCGGCATCATCACGTGAACGACAACATCCCCCAGATCAACAAGGATCCAGTCACTGACATTGCTTCCTTCCACGTTACTGGCACGAACCCCCTGCTCTTTGGCTTCCACGATTACGGAGTCCGCCAGCGATTTCAAATGACGGTTGGATGTCCCCGATGCCAGCACCATGTAATCGGTCACGCTGGTACGGTCTCTGACATCGATCACACTTACATCCTGTGCCTTTACGTCCTCAAGCGCACTTATCACCAGATCTTTCAGTTGCTCTGCCTGCATAATCACCCTGCTGGATGGATGGCGGCGAAGGCGCCATCCCAAAATTAGGTTCAATTGCGATTGTAGCATTAAAAGTTCGCATCAGGGCAGGCGCCGTACAACCCGAGACAACGAATTTCCCGCCAGACCGAGTCCGGCAGGAGATAGCGGGGCGACCGCCCAAACAGGATGCGCTCACGAATACCCGTGGCGGAAATGTCCAGAAGTGGCGGATCCAACTCCAGAAAGTACCCACCGGGAGCATGGTGGAGCTGATCGGCGCTTGAGACTCCATGGTCCTGCAGTAATTTTGCCGGCACGCCCTTTGGATCCAGCTCCGGCCCCGGGCGCTTCACAACCACCACATGGGCCAGTTGTGGAATCCGCTCCCACTCACGCCAACGGTCAAACCCAGCGAAGGCATCCGTGCCCACCACCATGACCAGGGGTTCCTGCGCCCCCAACTGCTCCCGCAACTGCCGCAACGTATCCGCAGTATAGGAGGCGCCCTTTCGGGTCAGCTCCCGAGCATCCACAACCAGTCCGGCTTCATCAGCAACCGCTAGTTGTAGTAACTTCAGGCGTTGTGCAGCGCTGGCGTCGGTTGATCCTCGATGCGGCGGGATATGACACGGCACCAGTGCAATTTCCGACACGCCCAGACGCTCCTTCAGCTCGACGGCGAGCCTGAGATGCCCATGATGCACCGGATCAAACGTACCGCCGTAGATAACATGCATAAGCGATCAGGTCCGGACGTGGCCGTCGCCGAACACCACATACTTCTGTGATGTCAGCCCCTCCAACCCCACTGGCCCCCGTGCATGAATTTTGTCGGTGGAAATACCAATCTCAGCGCCCAGGCCATATTCGAAGCCATCGGCAAAGCGGGTAGAGGCATTGACCATGACGGAGCTTGAATCCACCTCGGTGATGAAGCGCCGCGCCCGGGTGTAGTTTTCCGTGATGATGCTGTCGGTATGCTGCGAACTGTACCGATTGATGTGGGCAATGGCGCCGTCCAGACCGTCTACGACCCTGATCGCCAGGATCGGGGCCAGGTACTCTTCCTCCCAGTCGGCTTCAGTCGCCGCTGTTACGGAAGGCAGGACGGCTCTGGTGCGCTCGCAACCGCGAAGCTCCACGCCCTTCTCGACAAAGGCATCCGCCAACAACGGCAAGATGTCCTCGGCGATCTCGGTATCCACCAGCAAGGTTTCCATGGTGTTGCAGGTACCATAGCGATGGGTTTTTGCATTCACCGCCACCTTCAGAGCCTTCTCGGGATCTGCGTGGCTGTCAATGTAGACATGGCAGACACCGTCCAAATGTTTGATCACCGGGACCCGAGCATCACGACTGATCCGTTCAATCAGCCCCTTGCCGCCCCGGGGTACAATTACATCTACGTAGGCGGGCATGGTGATCAGTTCGCCCACCGCCGCCCGGTCGGTGGTCTTGATGACCTGCACCGATGTTTCCGGCAACCCGACTTCAGCCAGCCCCTTGGCCAGGCAAAGCGCAATGGCCCGGTTGGAATGGATGGATTCGGAACCACCACGGAGAATGGTGGCGTTTCCCGATTTCAGACACAGGCTCGCAGCTTCCACAGTCACGTTGGGCCGGGATTCGTAGATAATACCGATCACCCCCAACGGCACCCGCATTTTACCAACCTGGATACCCGAGGGGCGGTAGGTCATGTCGGTAATCGCGCCAATCGGGTCCGGTAACGAGGCAACCTGCCGTAGCCCCTCAATCATGGTGTCAATCCGCTGCGGGGTCAGTTCCAGGCGGTCCAGCATCGCGGCGTCCAGCCCATTGTCACGCCCCTGGGCCAGATCCCGGGCGTTGGCTTCCACCAGTTCGCTACGGGAAGCATCCAGCGCCTCTGCAGTCGCCAACAGGGCCTGGTTCCGTACTGCCGTGGTCGAACGTGCCACCGCCCTGGCCGCGGAACGCGCCTGCTGCCCCACTTCAGCCATGTAAGCTGCAATATCCATTCGATTACCTTTGGTTTTAATAGCTGATTTCACAAATAAGACGGTAACTTTACCTTTCCCGATTCAAGTACGCATCCCAAACGATTATTATACCGCTGCCGAACGCCCTGTTCGGCATTGAATGACAGACGATGGACGCAACCTGCGTTATGCTGACACAAACGGATGTCCGGGAGAGGATGGATACTATGGCCCAGATGGCCGAAAAATTCCTGTTGAGTCGCCTGTCTAGAGCTGGCTTTATTGTACTGGTTGCCATCGCCGTACTCTCCGCCATCTACGGCGCCCACCTCACGACCGTTACCGCTCTTGTAGCGGCGGCCCTGGTCTTTACCGGAAGGGGCTTTCATCCCCAACGGTCCCGGGCGCCCTGGCCGACGATCAACCGCCTGGTTCTGGGCGCATTTCTGATCCTTTTGATCGGTAGTCTGTGGTCCGGGCCATGGAGCCTGGTGCACTGGCTATACACGGCACCATTACTGGCATTTGCCCTACTACCGATCACCTGGGCCATTGTAACAACTCTGGCTTGCGCCTTTCTGGCGATGGCGTCAACGTACTGGTCGACCGGACTGCCGGAACGTCACCAGATGCTCAGCGCCTTCCTGCTGACCATCATGCTGTCCGCGGTCCTGGTGCTCCTGCGTGAATACAAGTCCCGTCAATTGGCCCCGTTGCGTCGCACTGACGAACTCACCCAGGCCGCCAGCCGGGAATACCTGTCCGCCGACCTGCACAAGGAAATCCAGCGCAGTGAACGGGAAGGCACCGACATGTCCATTATCATGCTGGGCCTGGACACCCATTTGAGCGATACCGATCCTGACGCGGATATTCGCTCCATCCTGCCCCGTATTGGCCGCTACCTGCATTCACAATTGCGGGACTTCGACGCCTATTATCGGGTAGCGGACCTGCAATTCCTGATCATCCTGCCCGGCATATCCACCTCTGACGCCGCCAGCCGCGCAGAGACCATTCGCAAGGGCCTTCGGGGATTGCTGGTTTCCCACGGACTGGAATTAACGGTCAGCGCGGGTATCGCCGGTCTCAATATTGGCGACGACGCAGACAGCCTCCAGCAGTCTGCTGCAAATGCCTTGCGCAGAGCACAGCAACAGGGGGGCAACCGCACCCAATCCTACAGCGCCTGGTCGCATTCTTCACCACCTGCGAGGAAAGCCGATGCCGAGGGCCCTATTACATGACTGAAACACGTCTGAGAACCTACACCCATCTGGCCGGTTATTGCCTGGCGGCCCTGTTTATTGCCAGCCTTGCCCTCCAGAACCTGCGCTATGGGTTCTATGGCCTTTTCTATCTGGCAGCCGGCATGGCCCTGCTAACCCTGGCCGGCGCAGCCTACACCTTCGTGTGTCGCCGCCACCAGCTATCGGCGCCAGGACACTTGATGATACTGACCGCTCTGAATTTTGGGCTGGTCGTCGCCATGTACACGATGAACACCGCGGGCATCAGTCACTGGAGCATGCCCCTTATCCTGCTCAACCTGCTTATCTTGCCACTACGCCAGGGGCTCATTCTGTCGTTATTTCTGCTTCTGGCATTAGCGTTCTTCCTGCTGTTTCGCCAGCCGCTTCAGGAAACCCTGACCATACTGACTGGCGCCATGGCACTGATCGCAATCGGTGCTCTTTACATCTGGCACTACAATCATATGGCGCAATCGGCAGAGGATCTGGCGATAACCGATCCTGTGACCGGCGCCCATAACGCGCGCTTCCTGGATGAGACGCTGCAAAAGGAAATCAGCCGCGCCATTGCCACCGGTCACTCACTGTCGGTGATCACGCTGGCGATTGATTACGCCGATGAGGCAGAAGATCTACATGGAAAGAACGGCATACAGACACTGTTCCGGGAGATCACCCAACACCTCTTCGGGGTCATTCGCGCAGGGGACACGCTCTATACCCTGAACGAATCCGAGTTTTTCCTGATCCTGCCGTTTACCCCTGAAGAAGGGGTACGGGTTATTGCCGAGCGCATCCGCAGGACCATAGCCGAGCACAACTGGGCTGTGGTCGGGAAAGCAACTGTGAGCCTGGGCTGTACCACTCGTGGTTCTGGTGACACACGCACGGATGCGCTTCGCAAGCGTGCCCATCTTGCCCTGGAGGAGGCCCGCAAACACGGGGCAGATTCCACCTGGTTCCTACCGGGAGACGCCACCAGGTCATGAGCAGTGACTGGCTTGCCACCCTCTCCACCTGGCTGACCAACCACTCCGAGTGGCTTGCCATTGCGATCTTCGCGACCGCGTTTGCCGAATCCCTGGCCATTGCAGGCATACTGATCCCCGGCGTGGCTATTATATTCGCTGTCGCCGCCCTGGCTGGTCAAATCGCCATGCCCCTGGCAGAGGTACTGCTCTGGGCGGCGTTGGGGGCCATTCTCGGCGACGGCATAAGTTTCGCATTGGGGCGACTCTGCCAGGGCAAGCTGGACCGGATCTGGCCCCTGAGCCGGTACCCAAAAGCTATCTACAAGGGCGAATACTTCTTCCACCGGTACGGCGGTGTCAGCGTGGTGATCGGGCGCTTCGTGGGACCGATACGACCGGTGATTCCGCTGGTCGCTGGCGCTCTGATGATGCCCTGGCGCCGGTTTCTACTGTTCAACGTCACTTCGGCGGTCGGCTGGGCTCCCGTGTACGTGATTCCGGGTTACCTGGTGGGAAGTGCACTGGCCAGCGACATTCGACCACCCGCCCATTTTTACCCGGTTGTCGCGGTCAGCATGGGTACGTTGATCGTCATCTACCTGACTGTTTTCCGTTTTCAACTGGGCCTGGGTTACAGCAGCCGACTCTATCAATGGCTAGCCAGAAAAATGGAACAGTACGACGCCACTCATCGATTCTGGCGCCTGTATTCGAGTGAACGCCCGGCGCAAGCCGGGGAATTCCCTTTGCCCTCGCTGACTCTCGCTATCGCTACGACGGCACTGTTCCTGATATGGAGCCAGCTTGTGACGGGTACCACCGTGCTCCAGCCACTCGACAGTGCGGCGGCGGCATGGTTCTCACAATTACGACAACCGCTGTTTGATCCGGCCATGCTCCTGTTCACTCTGGCGGGAAAGCCCCTGGTCCTCATTATCGCCGGAGCATGTCTGTCGCTCGCTCTTGCCTTCCGGGGCTATTACGGCGCAGCTATGCATACTGTTGCCGCCATAGCCCTCACCAGCCTGCTCGTATGGCTATTCAAGTCATTTACCGCCATTCCGAGACCGGAGCTGGTACTGACCCCACCTGCGTCAGGCGCTTTTCCAAGCGGGCACACTGCGGGCATCACTGTATTTTGCATGCTGATCGCCAATTTTGTGGCAAGGGAAACCCGGCACCGGAAACGATGGTGCACCTATCTGGTGTTCAGTCTGCCCATCCTGCTGGTCGCGGTCAGTCGTTTATACTTCGGGGTACACTGGTTCACGGATGTGATCGGGGGATTGTTGCTGGGGTTGGCCATTACCGGCTACATTCGCGCCAGCTACAGTCGCTACGACCGGGTGCCGCTGTCTCCGGACCCGTCACTGTTTGCGGCAATTATCGCCTGGGGGGCATTTACGGTAGCCTACATCTGGAACCAATGGTCGTATGCACTGGCGCTCTACACACCTACCGGACTCTGACCTGACACCAGGGAAACCGCTCAGCCCTCCTCCAGCGCCTCAAGCAGGGCGTGCAACCGGCTCAGCCTTTCGATAGGGTCCTGGAGCTCCACCAACTGCTGCTTCTCCCGCTTGTCCAGGGGCAACAGTTCAGTCAGCCTCCACCCCACGTCCCGAGCATCACTGTAGTCGACTGCCATGTCCAGGTCACGGATAACCGGATGGCGAAACAGCGCCTTCAACACCGCTGGCAATTCCAGGTAGCGTTCCGGCACTTCACAACTGGCTTCGTCCATCAGGCACTCAACATCGCCCAGGTTCAGCCCATCGGGCTCCTGCCAGCTACGAACCACGGAAACCTTGCCCTCACCTTCAACAGTAATACCCAGCAAGCCATTATCCAGCTGCTGAAAATCGATGATCCGCACATAGGTACCAATGTCATAGAATGCTGCCTCTTTGGCGGTCTCCAGCCCCTCACGCAGCATCACTACCACAAATCCCCGATCTTCCTTCAGACACCGGGTCAGCATGTCGATGTAGCGCGGCTCGAACAGCTGCAAGGGGATGCGCCCCCCGGGCAGGACAATGGAGTTCAGTGGAAAGAGGGGCACGTTCATCGGAAGGCGGTCACCTGTCAGTTGAATCCGAAATAACCATCACACAACCTCAGTGAATTGCCAAAAGCTGGTGAACCTCATCCACCCTGGCACGAGCCTCTGTCAGCAGTTGCAGGCTCCGGGATGCATTCAGTTCCAGTTCGCCCAACCTGCGGTAGGCTGGCACTTCATCAAATGACGGAAGGTCTGCATTCTGACTGGAACCAATCATCGAGTGCAACTGGGCAACAATCACCACATCCACCAATTGCGGGTCCGGTTTAGGGTCTTCATACCCCCAGTCCTCGGCGTGGCGCACCGCCTCGACAAAGGCTGCGGGGAACGACCAGTTCTCCAGCACAGCGGTACCAACATCGCCCCGGAGCTCTGTGATGGCATGATTCAGATTGGCCTGATCCGCAAACAGGTTGACGTGATGCTCCGCCTGAACCAGGACCGGCACCACACCGATATCGTGCAACAATCCCGCCAGCATCGCTTCCTCCGGATTCAGCCGGGTTGCGCTGTCGGCCAACACCCAACACAGGGCAGCCACCTCTCTGGAATGCCGCCACAGCCGATCCATTTCCTTCTGCAGGGAGGCCTGGCGGGTATTGAACACCTCCCGCATGGCAAAGACGGTGACCAACTGACGGGTAGTACGCATACCCAGCCGAACCACCGCCTCCCGCACATTGCGGACATCCCTGAACCCACGATACAGGGGGCTGTTACTGGCCCGCACGAGCTTCGCCGCCATGGCAGGATCGGCGGACACCGCCAGTGCCACCTGTTCGGCACTGGAGTCCTCACGCTCAACAAGCCGCCGCACTTTCCAGGCGACATCCGGCACGCTCGGCAGACTCATCTGGTTGGAACGCAACTCGAGGTAGAATTCCATCAACAGGCGATGTTCCTCGCTTTCGCCACTTCCAAAATCCGTACCGGACTCCATCTCCACCTGCTGGACCGGGGCGGAACGCAGCATCTGGTTGAGGATATCCTGCTCCACGGCGAGGAATTCACAAGGTTGAACCGCAGTCACATCGTAGATTCGCGGTTGCAGACGGGCAATCGGATTCAGCGCCTTCTCACTGCCTGCCTCAATGGTGGATGTGCGGCCATCCGCCGACGCCAGCTCTACCGCACCCGCAACCAGAAACAGATCCATGCCATCGCGCACGCCCCGTTCAACCACCCGTTGCCCGGCGCCATGGACCCGGCGCTCCGCCCGGCTTGCCAGCAGCACCAACTGGTCATCAGTCAACCGGTTAAGAGGCTGAAACTGTTTGAGACGACGCAACGACAGGCTTTCCTGTTCGGCCATAGACACACACTCTCCTTTTACCCAATCGCCCTGTCCTCAGAGGCGACTGGTTCGGCCCTATTGTTACTCATTGTAAACACGGACCTGTAAAACAACCATGCGATCAGAGTCGAATCTGGTATCCTCTGTTCTCCCAACCCCTGTCAAAGGCAACAAAAGAGAGACCAGAACCCCATGCCTCAGTATCGTTCGCGGACATCCACCGCAGGCCGTAACATGGCCGGTGCCCGTGCGCTCTGGCGCGCCACCGGTATGAAAAACGAAGATTTCGGAAAACCGATCATCGCCGTTGCCAACTCCTTTACCCAGTTCGTGCCAGGGCATGTCCACCTGAAGGATCTGGGCCAACTGGTCTGTCGCGAAATCGAGGCTGCAGGGGGCGTTGCCAAGGAATTCAACACCATCGCCGTAGACGACGGTATCGCCATGGGCCATGACGGCATGCTGTATTCCCTGCCGTCCCGGGAAATCATCGCCGATTCCGTGGAATATATGGTCAATGCCCACTGCGCCGACGCCCTGGTGTGCATTTCCAACTGCGACAAGATCACCCCAGGCATGTTCATGGCCGCCATGCGCCTGAACATTCCCACCATCTTTGTCTCCGGCGGCCCCATGGAGGCCGGCAAAACCAAGCTGTCCGAGCACAAACTGGACCTGGTGGACGCCATGGTCATCGCCGCGGACCCCAATGCGGACGACGAAAAAGTCGCCGAATACGAGCGCAGCGCCTGCCCCACCTGTGGGTCCTGCTCCGGCATGTTCACTGCCAACTCGATGAATTGCCTGACCGAAGCCATCGGGCTGGCGTTGCCGGGCAACGGGTCGATGCTGGCCACCCACGCCGACCGCGAACAGCTGTTCCTCAAGGCCGGTCGCCAGATCGTAGAGAACGCTCGACGTTATTACGAAGAAGACGACGCCAGCGTCCTGCCGTTGAGCATTGCCTCCATGGCCGCCTTTGAAAACGCCATGGTCATGGATATCGCCATGGGTGGCTCCACCAATACCATCCTGCACCTGCTGGCAGCGGCTCAGGAAGGCGGCGTCCCGTTCACGCTGAATGAAATCGATCAGCTTTCCCGCCGGGTACCGCAGCTTTGTAAGGTGGCGCCCAACTCACCCAAATACCACATGGAAGACGTCCACCGCGCCGGTGGGATTATGGGCATCCTCGGTGAGCTTGAGCGTGGTGGGCTGATCAACACCGACCTGCCGACGGTTCACAGCAAAACCATGCACGAAGCCCTGGAAACCTGGGACATCATGCGCAAGCCGCCAGCGGAAGTGGTGGAATTCTACAAAGCCGGCCCTGCTGGCATACCCACCCAGACCGCCTTCAGCCAGGCCACCCGCTGGCCTTCCCTGGACGGTGATCGGGAAAGCGGCTGTATCCGTTCCGTCGAGCACGCCTACTCGTCCGAGGGCGGCCTCGCGGTTCTGTACGGCAACATTGCCCTGGATGGTTGTGTGGTCAAAACCGCCGGCGTGGATGAAAGCATCTATGTGTTTGAAGGCAAGGCCAGGGTGTTCGAAAGCCAGGACTCCGCTGTCGCCGGCATTCTCAGCGACGAGGTCAAACCTGGTGAAGTTGTCATTATCCGCTACGAAGGGCCGCGCGGCGGACCTGGCATGCAGGAAATGCTCTACCCCACCAGCTACCTGAAATCGAAAGGCCTGGGCAAGGAATGCGCCCTGCTGACCGATGGTCGTTTCTCCGGCGGCACCTCCGGACTGTCCATCGGTCACGCTTCACCAGAGGCGGCGGCGGGCGGCGCCATCGGGCTGATTGAAAATGGCGATCTCATCCGCATTGATATCCCGAACCGGAGCATCAACGTGGAAATCGACCAACGGGAGCTGGACCGCCGGCGCGCAGAGCGCGACGAAAAGGGCTGGAAACCGGAGCTTCCCCGGGACCGTAAGGTCTCCGCAGCACTGAAAGCTTATGCCTTGCTGGCAACCAGCGCGGACAAGGGCGCGGTCCGGGATCTCGACAAGCTCGATTAAGCCAGGACCGGCCCATAAAAAAAGCCCGCCCAGGTTCTACCCGTGCGGGCTTTTTTGATACAAAATCAGGATCCGAACAGTGACCAGCCACCGTCATCATCCTCCTCAACCGCGTCATCCTGTTCCGGCTGAGACTCTGCTTTCACTGCAGCGGTCTCGCCGCCACCCTTCGCAGCGGGATTATTGCCACCGGACACCTGATTAACCGCCACTTCCATTGGTACCATACCCAGTGCCGACTTGGTGGCCTCATTCAGCTCACCAGTGACTTTCAGACCCTGATCCTGCTGGAAGGCACGAAGCGCGGAACGGGTATCACTATCCATCGTTTTGCTGACGTTATCCACGTCATAACCCGCGCCATAGAGCGCGTTCTTGAGGGCCACAGTATTGTTGGCAAACGCCGCGGGCGCGGCACTCATGGCCAACGCGGCGGTGATTATGGCTGCGATCACCGGACGACGTTTCGGTGTTGTTGCGGGCATGGAATTCTCCTGAGAATCACCTGATATCATCACGATATCGATTCTTATTGTTGGATAGAGCCTATCCCCATGAATGGGGTATGTCGCCGGCAGCCTAACATATCCCTCAACCCACCCGATTCCATTCAGGTCACAGTTTTGCGTTACTGATCGGATTCCTGATCTACTGTCACAACCGGCACTTCGCCAAACTCACGAATAAAAATGCCCCAGAACGCCATGAACAAGGCCGCAACCAAAGGCCCCATCACAAATCCGTTAATGCCAAACATGACGATGCCCCCCAGCGTTGACAGCAAGACGATATAGTCCGGAAGCTTGGTGTCACGGCCAACCAGGATGGGCCGCAAGACGTTGTCGGCAAGGCCGATCACGATAGCGCCGAAGGCCGTCAGCACGATAGCGGGAATGACATCCCCGACGGCAGCCAGATAGATGGCAACCGGGACCCAGACAAGAGAGGCGCCAATCGCCGGAATGAGCGAAACGATGGCCATGACCACGCCCCATAATAGAGCCCCGGTAATACCCAGTATCCAGAAAATCAGCCCGCCAAGGGCGCCCTGGATAATAGCAATCAGCAGGTTCCCTTTTACGGTAGCCCGAGTGACCTCGGCAAATTTGGCAAATAACAGACGCTCGCGCTCATCTCCCAGGGGTAAGGCGCGAATCATCAGTTCCACCAGTTTGTTCCCATCCCGTATCAGGAAAAAAGCGAGATACACCATCAGCGCCAGCCCCAGAAAGAACTGGAACGTATTCTGGCCAAATCCGAGGGCCTGCCTTGCCAGGAACTGACTTCCCCCCAGAAAGGCGTTGACAGCGCGATCCCTGAGCTCCTTGAAGTCGATGTCGAACTGGGCGAGGAAAGCTTCTATCGCCGGGAACGACTGGTTAATCTTATCAAGGTATTCCCCCGGTTGAATCTCACCACTCTGGATTTTCTGGTACAGCCCCAGTCCCTCTGCAATCAGTGATGTCACCAGGATAATGACCGGTATCACCACGATCACCATACAGATGGTGAGCGTGAGCAGGGCAACGACATTTGGGCGATCTCCCAGTCTACGCGACAGCGCTTCCCGTACCGGATAGAAAATAAGCGCAATGGCCACTGACCAGAAAATGGGGCCGAAGAACGGCTTCATCAACAGAATAAATGCCAGGGAAACGCCCACCAGCATGGCCAGAAAAGTCCGTGTTTCCAGTTTTTCGTACATCGATTGAGAATCTCCCACACTGTTCCCGATAGCTGGGCCATAGCCTAACACGGCCCGTGGCCACTGCAGGCTTTTTCAGGGTATAGTGATCGGTTATTGATCAGTAATAAAACAGGTCGCCCCTTGGATCACGAAGAGTTCTCTATCGAAACCGCGCTTGATGCCGCCACCGCCCTGAACAAGGTGCTGGCGGCCAGAACCCACCGCCGAAAGGTGATGGGGCAAGAAGTCTGGGTGCCTGGCCAACTGGGCGAGGCTCTGCAGCTTCCGCGCATCATTCGCCGCCTGCAAAGCAAACAGCAAAAACAGCGGGAACAGGGCCTGGACGAGTTTCAGGAACTGTGGCCGACCTTGTCCCCGGCTACCCGGGAAAAGGTTCTGAATCGAATTGGCTGGTACAACCCGAAAGAGCTGAACTGGGACGACAAACGCTCCAACCGTCGCCCAATTCCGGATACAAATAACTGAAACCACCGTAAAAAGTGAACATTAAGGAGTTTGTATACGTACTTCCCATCACTGACACAAAGCGCCCCAGTCTTTGAAATGTCACATCGGGCCCTTATGTTAGACATACTGAGGAGGTCTATGATGAGTAAACAAGAGCATTATCGCGCCGTAGCGGCTGAAGGAAGCGCCGTTCCGACATTACTTTGTGGGCATTGTCATTCCACATTGCCCCGTGCCCGCATTTTTCGCAATAACGATGAGCACTTTCAGGATTTTCACTGCCAGACCATCGGCCTTTGCTCCGCCGACGATTGCGGGGCAGTTAACTGCTGTGACGACGCCCTGACGGCATTCGACAATCCGAAAACGCTGTTCGGCCTTGCGTCCTGATTCAATCCGGCAACGCACTGTTACCGAAACCAAACACACAAATTTTCCATCTGCTTTATCCTGACTGGAGTTAAGGCTGCGACCACTACAGCCACGCAACCACTCAGTCAGGACAGTCGATGGCATGCGTATTCTGAGAACCGATGAGGCACGTTTCCATGGCCTTCCGGATTACCCTTTTGCACCTCACTACCTGGACGTGGAACCGGGCCTGAGAATGCATTTCGTTGATGAAGGACCGGCAACCGCCTCGCCCGTGGTCATGCTCCATGGTGAGCCATCGTGGTCGTACCTGTATCGCCATATGATTCCGCTCGTCGCCTCTGCGGGGCATAGGGTGCTGGCCCCGGATCTGATCGGCTTTGGCAAGTCCGACAAACCCGCCAGCGTGACGGACTACAGTTACCAGCGCCATATCAATTGGCTCACCCATTGGCTGGAATCTCTCGAGCTGACCAATATCACCCTGGTGTGCCAGAACTGGGGCTCCCTGCTGGGACTGCGTCTGGCAGCGGAGAAGCCCCACCTGTTTCAACGAATTATCGTAGGCAACGGCATGTTACCTACAGGAGAAACCCGCATCCCCCCTGTCTTCACTATGTGGAAAGCCTTTGCCACCCACAGTCCATGGTTTCCGGTAGGGCGCATTGTGCAGCTGGGAACGGAGCGCACCCTCAGCAGAGACGAGCTGGCGGCGTACGAAGCGCCGTTCCCCAGCCCCGAGTACAAAGCCGGGGCCAGGGCATTTCCAAAACTGGTCCCGATCTCACCGGATGACCCGGCCAGCGAGCCCAACAAGGCAGCCTGGAAAGTGCTGGAGAAGTGGCGAAAGCCATTCATTACCTGCTTCAGCAGTGGCGACCCGATCACCCGGGGCGGTGACCGATATATGCAACGACGCATCCCCGGCGCCTATGGCCAGCCCCACATTACCCTGCGGGGTGGTCATTTCCTGCAGGAAGACTCTCCAGAGGATTTTGCCCGCATCATCAACGACGCCCTGAAATCGGTACAGGCGGCCTGAGACGTCCGTGCCGGCAGGCATCTCACCCAAACACGGTGACCGTCTGGCGACTCAGCGCCACCAACTCGCCTTTACTGGTCCAGATGCCGGCCTGGGTATGTCCGTACCCCGCACCGGCCTGATCAATCGTCGCCTTGTATAGCAACCAGTCTCCCGGCGCCATCGCGGGACGGGGATGCATGATATCCAGGGCCCAACTCAGGGAACTGGCAGGCACACGTTCGTTCAAATGAGGCAGGACCGCAGGCGGCCAGGCATCGACCAGAGCCACAATATGGGCGTCAGCGATGTCTTCCGGTTGCTCCCGAAACTGCATCCAGCCCCCCATCTCTCGACCGCCTTTGCCACTGAACGGGAAAGAACCGAAAGCCCAGCGCATCTCGATATGCTGGGTGAACTCGGGCGTCATGCCTTTGATGTACGGCAATCCCTGACAAGCATCCGCCGGCTTCGCTTCGGGTGCCGGCAGCGCGCCGACAGACACCGACGATTCCCGGTCCCCACCAAAGCTGGCCAGGCACACCAGTTTCGTCTCACCCTCCTGCAGGATTCTGCCCTGAACCTGGCTGACAGCTTTGCCCTCCCGCAGAATGTCCGCATCGATCTCAACCGGCACCCCCGGAGTAACCGGCCCGACGAACGACACTTGCATCGATCGCATGGCACGCCCTGGCGCCACGACCTTTTCCATTTTGTCGAACACCAGCGCCGCGATAATGCCGCCGAATGTTGCACGCCCCTGAGCCCAGTCCGGCGTGAACACCAACTCCCCTCCGGCCCTGCCGGCCGCCAGCACGTCATCAAAATTCATCTGTCGTTCCTGTTAGCTTGCTATCTTAAAAAAGAGAGATTGCCCAATAAAATCCGGCAGCGCAATGGGCCTCACCGGCAACTACCTACGACACATCAGGTATTTTGCGTATTAAAGCAGTCATAAACGGGCTATAATGCGATCACATCATGCATTGCCCCGCAATGCTCTACCCTCCGAATTCCGAGTACATTAATGTCAGAATTGTCTTTTGCCGAACTTGGTCTGGATTCAGCCGTTCTCGACGCTGTAACCGCCGTCGGTTATGAAACCCCGTCTCCCATACAGGCTCAGGCCATTCCTGCCCTGCTTGCCGGCAACCATCTTCTGGGCGTTGCCCAGACCGGTACCGGTAAGACTGCAGCGTTTGCACTGCCCCTGCTGAGTCGGATTGACGCTTCCGTGAGCGAGCCCCAGATCCTGGTACTGGCCCCCACACGGGAGTTGGCGATTCAGGTAGCGGAAGCCTTTACCACTTACGCCAGCAAGTTCAGCCGCTTTCACGTACTACCGATTTACGGTGGCCAGGACTTCTATCCACAGCTGAAGGCGCTCAAGCGCGGTGCCCAGGTTATCGTTGGCACCCCGGGTCGTCTGCTGGATCACCTGCGTCGTGGCACCCTGAAACTGGACAGCCTGAAAGCCCTGGTGCTGGACGAAGCCGACGAAATGCTTCGCATGGGCTTTATCGACGATGTTGAGGCGATTCTCGCCAAGACACCGGAGAACTGCCAGCGTGCGCTGTTCTCGGCCACCATGCCGCCGCAGATCAAGAAAGTGGCCCAGACCTACCTGCGCAACGCGACCGAAGTCAAAATCGAGAGCGAAACCCGCACGGTAGAGCGGATTTCCCAGTTTGTTCTGCCGGTCTACGCCGAGCGCAAACTGGACGCCCTGACCCGCATCCTTGAAGTGGAGCCGTTCGACGCCTCGATTATTTTCGTGCGCACCAAGGCGGAAACCACACTGCTGGCCGAGAAGCTGTCTGCCCGCGGGCACGCTGTTGCCCCGCTGAACGGTGACCTGAACCAGCGCCAGCGAGAGCAGACAGTCGAAGATCTCAAGCGTGGCAAGAAAGACATCATCGTAGCTACCGATGTCGCTGCCCGAGGCCTGGATGTGCCGCGGATTACCCACGTCATCAACTACGATGTCCCTTACGATACCGAAGCCTATATCCACCGGGTTGGTCGTACTGGCCGCGCCGGTCGTGAAGGCAAGGCGATCCTGCTGGTCACCCCGAGGGAACGCAGCTGGCTGCGCACCCTTGAGCGCGCAACCAATTCGCCCATGGAAGCGTATGAGCTGCCCTCACCCACGGATCTGAAAAAGATGCGAGAGCAGCAGTTCGAAGCGCAGCTGCTGGGTTTTGCCGAGGACCGCAAGCTGGCCAAGTCGATGGCGCTGCTGGATGAAATCGCCGAGCGCAATGATATGGATATGGCGATGGTGGCAGGCGCGCTGGCGTGCTGGATGGAAGCATCCCAGCCGGGCTCCATGCCTCTGGAACAGCCGGAAGCCTTGCCTGTAGTGTCGGCGACTCCGCCACGCCGGGATCGCAAGGGTGGTGGTGGTCGTCCGGGCGATGGCCGAAAAGGTGGCAAGCCCGGGTTCAAGCCGGGCTTCAAGAAGGGACCGAAAGGCCGTGGCGGCCCTGGCGGCCCCGGCCCGAAGGGTAAGCCTCCTGGCAAGGGCGGCAAGCCGGTTGGCAAGCGCCCTGCCCGTCAGGCTGACGCCAAGCGCTGATAGACGACGAAACTGTAGTCGTAAGGGTTGTTGTCGGACGCGGAGAAATCCTCCCGTCCGATTTCTTCCCACTCATCCCAGTTCACTTCCGGAAAGAATGCATCGCCCTCAACCTCTGCGTGCACCTGGGTGATGTAGATCCGATCCACCATCGGCAAGGCTTCGGCGTAAATCTGCCCGCCTCCGATGATCATCACTTCGTCTCCACCCTCGATTTCAGCCTGAGCTTCGGCTTTGACCAGCGCTTCGTCCAGTGATTTTGCCGCTACGGTTCCGGCGGGTGCTTCCCATTCCGGATTCCGGGAAATAACCACGTTCATCCGCCCGGGCAACGGCCGGCCAATAGAATCCCAGGTTTTCCGCCCCATGATGATCGGTTTCCCCATGGTGGCCTGCTTGAAGTACCGTAGATCGCCCGGCAGGTACCAAGGCAGCTTGTTGTTCCGGCCGATGACCCGGTTACGGGACATGGCGACTATCAGGGCTTTTCTCATGTTTTGATCTCTTGGCTGGGAGTTACTTTTTTTGACTTGGGGGCTGCGAGAGGGCGGGAAGGGGTGTTCAAAAAGCGCCACCCGCTACCCTGCCGCCCCCACACTCATCGGACTGGACCCAAGACGAGGTCAAATAGCAATGGGAGCCTTAATAACAGGATGCGGCTCATATCCCTCAAACGAGAAGTCTTCCAGCTCGTACCCAAAGATCGACTCCGGCTTCCGCTTGATCACAAGCTTGGGCAGCGCTCGAGGCTCCCGCTTCAACTGCTCAAAGACGATGTCGTCGGTCAGGTGATTCTGGTACAGGTGGCAGTCACCAAAAGTATGCACGAATTCGCCCACACCCAGATCACATTGCTGGGCGATCATGTGGGTCAGCAGCGCGTATGACGCGATGTTGAACGGCACGCCCAGGAACAGGTCAGCGCTGCGCTGGTAGAGCTGACAGGAGAGCTTGCCGTCGGCGACGTAGAACTGGAACAGGCAATGGCACGGCGCCAACGCCATGCGGCCCTGGCGGACGTTGTCCTGGGGGCCGATGGATTCGTCCGGGAGTTCCGCCGGGTTCCAGGCGGAGACAATTAGCCGGCGGGAGTTCGGTTTGTTGCGGATCTGGTCGATCACATCGCTGATCTGATCAACGGTACTGCCGTCCGGGCAGTGCCAACTGCGCCACTGCTTGCCGTAGATCGGGCCCAGGTCGCCGTTTTCCAGGGCCCATTCGTTCCAGATGGAGACGTTGCGCTCTTTCAGCCAGTTGTTGTCGGTTGAGCCCTGCAGGAACCACAGTAGCTCCTGGATGATGCTTCGCAGGTGGACTTTCTTGGTGGTGACCAGCGGGAAGCCCTGCTCCAGGTCGAAACGGATCTGGCGGCCAAAGACGGAGCGGGTGCCAACGCCGGTGCGGTCGCCCCGGTCTTGACCGTTGTCCACCACGTCTTTCATCAGGTCGAGATAGGCTTTCATTCAACACCTCTGCGATATGCAATCAACATCAGGCCGGCGCCGGCCACGATCATCGGGAACGACAGCACCTGCCCCATGGTGAGCCAGTCAAAGGCGAGGTAGCCAATCTGGGCGTCGGGCTGGCGCACGAATTCCACCAGGAATCGGAACACGCCGTAGCAGATCAGGAACAGGCCGGATACCGCCATGCGTGGACGGGGTTTGGAGGAGAACCACCAGAGGATGATGAAGAACACCACCCCCTCTAGGGCAAACTGGTACAGCTGGGACGGATGGCGTGCCAGGGCATCCGGCGCCTGGGGAAATACCATGCCCCAGGGGACGTCCGTGGGTTTACCCCAGAGTTCACCGTTAATGAAGTTGCCGATGCGACCGGCTCCGAGGCCGATGGGGACCAGCGGTGCCACAAAGTCTGCCATTTTCCAGAAACCACTCCCCACCTTGCGACCGTACCACCACATGGCAAACATAACGCCCAGCAGGCCACCGTGGAAGGACATGCCGCCTTCCCAGACCCGCAGCAGCCAGAGCGGGTCGGCGATGAAGGCGTCGAAGTTGTAGAACACCACGTAACCGAAGCGGCCACCAAGAATGACGCCAAGGGCGATATAGAACAGCAGATCACCCACCTGGTCTTCGTTCAGGGGCGACCAGGGTTTGCGGGCGCGGATCCGCCCCAGCCACCAGCCGGCAATAAAGCCGACCAGATAGGTCAGTCCGTACCAGTGGATTTTCAGGGGCCCCAGGGAAATGGCCACGGGATCAAACTGCGGGTGCTGCAGCATCAATAACCTCTCAGCTCAGAAGAAAGCGAATGCCGACCAGGATCAGCATGATGGCAAATATGCGTTTCAGTAGTCGGGCGTTCAAACGGTGGGCGAGATTTGCTCCGACCCGGGCAAACAACACGCTGGTAAGGATAATACCCAACAACGCGGGCAGATAGATGAACCCGAAGCTCAGGTCCGGCAACTCCGGGCTTTCCCACCCCGTCCAGATATTACCGACGGCTCCAGCGAGGGCAATCGGCAATCCACAGGCTGCCGAGGTTCCCACGGCTTGCTGCATTCTCACATTGCACCAGCTCAGGTAAGGGACGGTCAGGGTTCCGCCGCCAATACCGAAGATGGCCGAGGCCCAGCCAATGCCAGCTCCGGCCGCACCAAGTCCGGCGGAACCGGGCACGACGCGGCCCGGCTTTGGGTTCACCTCGAGGATCATCTTTACACCCACCAGGATGACAAAAATACCAATGATCAGTTCCAGCGCAGGCCCACTCAGCAGGGAGGCCGTCCAGGAGCCCACCAGGGCACCGATAACAATGCCTGCGGTCATTGGCCTGAGAATGTCCCAGCGCACGGCTCCATGCAGGTGGTGAGAGCGTATGGAACTGAGAGAGGTGAACACGATTGTTGCCAGCGATGTGCCTACGGCCATGTGCGCGGCGATTTCCGTACTGATACCCTGTAACCCGAAACTGAAGATCAGTACAGGCACAATAATCAGCCCGCCACCTATTCCGAACAGCCCGGCCAGCGTCCCGGCAAAGGCGCCGAGCGCAAGGTAGAGGCCAAATACGCTTAACAGGGTCATAGCACAGCCACACGCAGTCAGAAAACAAGGCTGGTATGATACACACCGACGTCGCCGAGTTCATTATGAGAGCATCGATACCACCATGTGCCTGATTGCCTTTTCCCTTGGACAGAATCCCGATTATCCACTGGTGGTTGCCGCCAACCGCGATGAATTTTTCCGCCGGCCCACAGCTGCCATGGACTGGTGGCAGGACGCAGAGCAACCTCCAGTGCTCGCGGGCCGGGATTTGCTGTCCGGTGGCACCTGGCTGGCCGTCAGCCGGGAAGGCCGGATCGCGGCAGTTACTAACGTTCGGGAGGGCACCGCAGAGCCCGGAAGACTCAGCCGGGGCGAGTTGCCGTTACAAGCACTGACGCTGTCTGGCGCCGAGCTCGAACAGCAAGTGATGCACCACCAGGACGACTATTCCGGTTTCAACCTGATCCATCTGGATGGACAAACGGGCTGGTATTTCAGTAACCGCGACGCCCACCCCGGACGCAAGGTTCATCGGGGCACTTATGGACTCAGCAACCACCTGCTGCAGACTCCCTGGCCGAAACTGCTAAAACTTCGCAACGCCATGTCGCGTACGCTGGCAGACACACCGGCAGGATCATCTGAGCCACTTCACGATGCCCTGATCAAATTGTTGCAGGACACCACACCTGCGCCGGACCGGGAACTGCCCGACACCGGTGTCGGACTGGAAACCGAGCGCTTCCTGTCGTCTCCCTTTATCGTCGGCAGCGATTACGGGACCCGCGCCACCACGATCGTGTCCGTTAGCCGTGCCGGGGAAATCCGGGTCACCGAACAGGGCTGGCGCCCCATGGGCCAAACTGGCGAACGTCGGCAGTTCTGCTGGCAGCGATAGGACGCAACCTTTGATATAATCCGCCAAAACCCGCGAAGCAACCGGAGGGCCTCCCATGGCCGGTGAACAAGGCGCATCATCCATCGCCGACTTTGAAAAATCCCTTGATGAGCTGGAAAAGCTGGTTCGGGACCTCGAACAGGGCGAACTGTCCCTGGAACAGTCACTGACCGCCTTTGAGCGGGGGGTCAAGCTGACCCGCGAGTGCCAACAAGCCCTGAAAACGGCGGAACAGCGCGTTGAACAGTTGGTACAAAGCAACGATGGCGCCCTGGAAACCCGCCCCTTCACACCGGATGAGTCCGCCTGATGACCGCACAGCCCCTGATTGCGGAAAGTTTTCTTGAGACTGCACGGGCCCAGGTCGATGCCGCTCTGGACAAACGCATAGAAGCCGGAGGCCAGGCGTCAGATCGTCTACAGGAAGCCATGCGCTACAGCGTACTGGGTGGCGGCAAGCGCATCCGTCCGGCTCTCTGCCTCGCGGCCGCCCGTGCCGTAGGCCAGGATTCAGAGCGGGCGCTGGTTCCGGCGTGCACCCTGGAGTTAATCCATGCCTACTCGTTGATCCACGATGACCTTCCCGCTATGGACAACGATGAATTACGCAGGGGACGCCCCACGGCTCACATCGCCTTCGACGAGGCCACCGCCATCCTTGCCGGTGATGCCCTCCAGACACTGGCCTTTGGTTGGTTGGCAGAAGCCCCCGACCTGACCGATGCCACACGGCTGGCCATGGTTCGCGAACTGGCCGTCGCCAGCGGACATCAAGGCATGGTCGGCGGCCAGGCCATTGACCTGGCATCCGTGGGCAAAAAACTGAGCATTGGCGAACTGGAAAACATGCATCGCCACAAGACCGGCGCATTGATCGAAGCCAGCGTTCGCATCGGTGCCTTGTCCGCAGAATCATTATCGGACCAGCGTTTTACTGCGCTAACAGACTACGCACGGGCTCTCGGGCTGGCATTCCAGGTCCAGGATGACCTGCTGGACATTGAGGGTGACACGTCCGTTATCGGAAAACCCCAGGGCTCCGACCTCGCGAGGGGCAAACCCACGTTCCCGGCCCTACTTGGCAATACCGGCGCCAAGGAGTTCCTGTCGCAGTTGCTGAAGACCGCACTCGACCACCTGGCCGATTTCGGCCCGGAAGCAGACCCGCTGAGAGCCATGGCGGATTACGTGGTCGCCCGAAGCCATTGATTGATCCGGGACTGGAAGCGCACACTGTCATTACCCTGTCGGTCGGATTAGCCGCAGGCGTAATCCGACAACAATTGATTCGTCACACAGATCGAGAAAGACCCTAACAGATGCAGGACACATACATTTTCAAGGAAATCCCGCCGCAGCGGCCCAACACGCCGCTACTGGACAGGATTGAAACTCCGGACCAGTTACGCGAACTGCCGGCAGAGCAGCTGACGCAACTGGCCCGCGAGTTGCGCGCGTTCCTGCTATGGTCTGTTGGCCAGACCGGCGGCCATTTCGGCGCGGGGCTGGGTGTACTCGAACTGACCGTCGCCCTGCACTATGTCTTTAACACCCCCGAGGATCGCCTGGTCTGGGATGTGGGCCACCAGGCCTACCCCCACAAGATCCTGACCGGTCGTCGCGAGCAGATGGGCACCATTCGCCGCAAAGGTGGACTTGCGGGCTTCCCCAAGCGGGCTGAAAGTGAATACGATACCTTTGGTGTGGGGCATTCCAGCACGTCCATCAGTGCGGCTCTGGGCATGGCCATGGCCGCCCGCATGCAGAACACCGGACGCAAGAGCATCGCGGTGATCGGTGACGGCGCGATGACTGCGGGCATGGCTTTCGAAGCTCTGAACCATGCCGGTCACCTGCATGCCGATATGCTGGTCGTGCTGAACGACAACGACATGTCCATTTCCCGCAACGTTGGCGGGCTATCCAATTACTTTGCCAAACTGCTGGCTAGCCGAACCTATAACCAGGTGCGCGACAGCAGCAAGAAGGTACTTCAAGGCGCCCCCAATTTGATGGCGCTGGCGAAGAAGACCGAAGAGCACTTCAAGGGCATGATTGCCCCGGGCACGCTGTTCGAGGAACTTGGCTTCAACTACATCGGCCCGATCGATGGGCATGATCTGCCGCTGCTGGTGGAAACCCTGGAGAACATTCGCGAGCTCGACGGTCCGCAGTTCCTTCACGTTGTCACCACCAAGGGCAAGGGCTTTGCCCCGGCCGAGGCGGACCCTATCGGCTACCATGCCATTAACAAGATTGAACCGGTGCCTACCAGTAAGCCGGAACCGGTGACGCCGAAACCCACCAACCCCAAGTACGCAAACGTGTTCGGCCAATGGCTGTGCGATGCGGCAGAACAGGATGAACGGGTTGTCGGCATTACCCCCGCGATGTGCGAGGGGTCGGACCTGCTGGCGTTCTCCGAGCGCTTTCCTGAGCGTTACCACGATGTGGCCATTGCCGAACAGCACTCCGTGACCCTGGCCGCGGGACTGGCCTGCGACGGTGCCAAACCGGTCGTAGCCATTTATTCGACCTTCCTGCAACGGGCTTATGATCAGCTGATTCACGATGTCGCCATCCAGAACCTGGATGTACTGTTTGCCATTGATCGGGCCGGACTGGTCGGCGAAGACGGCCCGACCCATGCGGGTGCTTTCGACATCAGTTACCTGCGCTGTATTCCAAATATGGTGGTCATGACGCCGTCTGATGAGAATGAAACCCGTCAGTTGCTCCATACCGGACTCATGTTCGAGGGGCCGGCTGCCGTGCGCTATCCCAGGGGAACTGGACCCGGAGCGGAAATCGTCGAGGCGCTAACCCCCTTGCCGATTGGCAAAGGGCGCATGGTGAAGGAGGGAAGTGGCGTGGCCATTCTTAACTTTGGCACCTTGCTGACACCGGCTCTGGAGGTCGCGGAGGCCCTGGGGGCAACCATAGCGGATATGCGCTTCGTGAAACCACTGGATGAAGAGCTGATCCTGTCGCTGGCTGAACGCCACGACCTGCTGGTTACCCTGGAAGAAAACACCATCGCAGGTGGGGCAGGCAGTGCCGTCACTGAGTTTCTTAACGCACGTGACGTCAGCCAGCCCGTACTGCAACTAGGCTTACCCGACACCTTTA
>JAKLLS010000034.1 GCA_022014155.1 Marinobacter sp.
CGCCAAAAGCCTGTTTATTTTTGGTTTGGGCTGGTGTAGACTTCGCTCCCGCTAAGCCACTGAGATTTCTCCCAAGTTTCTCTCTGGCTAATGGCGTTTCGGGGCGTAGCGCAGCTTGGTAGCGCATCTGCATGGGGTGCAGAGGGTCGCAGGTTCAAATCCTGCCGTCCCGACCAATTCCTCAAACAAAGCCCGGGCCGAAAGGTCCGGGCTTTGTTGTATCAGGAAAACAGCGTTTCTCGTCACCGTTTCACATGACGATGGGTAAGATCGACATCGCGACCATTGAAGCGGCGCGTCGAGGGTGATGCGGTAAAAAAGAGGTCATCCCTGACCTGTTAAGGGGCACAACAACAACTCGGTGTGTTCGTGGCAGGACATCGGCAGGTATTTACGGATACCTGATGTCAATGCGTCGTCTGTTGTTCAGAGGGCTCTGACCTCGCCATCGGCCAGCCAGGGGTAACGCTCGGTATCGGCACCCTCGTAATCCGGGTCCAGGTATATGAAGCAGCGCTGGATCTTGAAATCCCGGATCTCAAACACATCACACCAGCGCCCTGCGTGGGTGACGCCGGCTCTCCATTCAACACCACTCCTGGTTTTGCCATAGGTGGTGCCTTCCACCACCACAAGATCGCCTTGCTGGACCAGGTTGGTGTACGCCACGTTGTGATTCACTTCCGCGAGGATGCCCAGAAGGTCCCCGAATAACCTTTCGATTTCCGCCCTTCCGGTCGCCATTCCCCATTTAGGAAAGTAGACCTGGGCGTGGTCATCGAACAGCTCAATGATGCTGTCACCACGATCCATACGTCTGAAATACTCCAGCGCAATGGCCTTGCGCTGTTCGTCCGTCATCACTTTGGTTTCCATAGCATTAACCTCTAACCATTAACGTCGTTGAATGCAGCCGTCACGCCAGGTGGCCGATTCCACCCTGGCTAAGCGGGCTTGCCCTTTCGGGCAAGCCCAACGGCCGTTAGCGGGCGATCATCTCCAGGGCGCTCTGCGATATATCGCGAGACGAGATATCAGGGTCGTTCAGGCTGTAATCACGGAAGAGAAATATTGAAGCGTGCTTCGATTTGAAGTCGATGACGTGACCTTGAATCGAAGAGATGTACTTCATCCCATCCTTCCCGACCGATGGCGTCGTCTGAAAGTTAATGAACTTCCAGAACTCACCTTTCTTGTCATAGGCCTCACCGAGGTACAATTTGGGATAATCAACATCCATGTACACCACTCGCTTGCTGTACGGATGCTCTTCAGGGGCGGTGCCCTCAATCACCCACACTTCCCGTGGCTGCCAATTCTGGACGGGGTTCCAGTACGGAGGATTCTTCAGGTCCACCGTTGCCCACTCCTCCGGAGTTCCTGCTTTATCAGGGTTGTACCCCATGTCCGCATCACTGATCGCCAGAATCCAGCGGCGACCAACCACTTTGATCTCCGGATACCAGGAGGGCCGGGCATTCCACACGTAGATGTCATCACTGAGGAAGTCCAGGCCACCGATCGGGTCCATCCAGGCGCCACCAGAGAGGCGCCGGGTGCGTCGGGCGGAGCGGATATACGCCCAGCTGTCTTCAACTTTCGGCTCATCGTAACGGACCGTAAACGTGCCCACCCCTTTGATATCCTGCGGCGCTGTCGCCACAAAGAGCGTTTTCGTCAGAATGGAACCATCGCCCAGAACCGGCTCTCCCCCACTCAGGCGACCTTTGTGGTAGTAGCGTTGGAATAGCCAGTCCTGGGCTCTCTCCAACCCGTTCTCACCATCAATCAGCAGGAAGGTCACTTTGTTGTCCACCACATCGCCTTCGGGCGATGCATAGTAGAAGTTCCAGATCAGCTTTTCGCCGAGGTGGGGATCGTCTTCCGATACGTTGGGGAAAGGTATGCCTGCCACCCACCCGGTCACTTCCCGTGTTTCGGGGTTATAGGTGGCCTGACCGGCGTACTTTTCCGTGGCTTCGATGTAGCGCGGGTCCAATTCTATTGGAGCCGAATGGCTGAGCGGGATTTTGAGATTCCAGTTACGGATCTGCCATTCCAGTTTATCGGTCAACAGACTGGCAATGGTGTGGCCTTCAAACGTATCGTTCATGACCTCATCCAGATTGGACTTATCAATCACGGTACCTGCTGGCAGTTCAGCCGCAACGGACCATGACGCAGACAGACTGGCCACGGCCGAAAACAGGAAAGGGACACAGAGTTTTTTTACGTTCAACATGAGATAGCTCCCAGATTAGAATTGGCGCGTCAGGCGGAAAAGGAGTTGATTGTTGTTGGCGAAACCACCGAACAGGTGGGTGTCCCGCTCAATCTCGCCGGGTTCCTTCTGTCCGTCGTGGAAGAACAAATCAGCCTCTGCCCGCAACCGCCAGTTGTCGCCCATGGCAAATTCAACACTCGGAATCACAAAACCACCGCCGTTACTCAAATCGGTACCCACAGCAAGCATCGGGTTGATCGAGTCGTTCCTGTAGTTGAGTCCGAGGATGGCGGTCAGCAGCGTGGTGTGCTCTTTGATCGGCGCTCCGAAGCCAACCAGCTCTACGATGTCATCGTCACGGTCATAGGACTGGATCCATTTATCAAACAGTTGCACGGAGAAGAACGACGGGCGCTGGGTTCCCAGCAATGACTGCAGGTTCAGGTTCTTATCCAATCGGATCATGGTCTGCAGAACGTCTTTCTTCTTGATGCCGCCAAACCCTGGCAAGGCGCCGCCAAAGAAGTTTGTGCCGACATTGAATGCGGCATCCCTGGTGTAAACGATTTCAGTGCTGAGTACCGAATCGATCGACGGGACATAGCCATTGAGGGTGACCCCGAACAGGTCAATCTCGGGATGGATAAAGTCACCCAGCGTGCCTTCCGGCGCCTCCTTATAGGGAGCAAAGGCCGAGTTGACCACCGGGTCGTTATTGAACGTCTTCAGGTAAGCGATTGAGTAACCAATCCCGCCGGCAAAACCTGACCACCGGACACCACCGGTTGGGTCATCGGCATCGCCATCGGAATGGTCATGGTTCGTGGTGAGCAAGCCAGGAGCCAGGAAATCAACGCCCTTGTTCGGCTGCAACGCCCAACGCCCACCGAAAAGGTCGTAGGTATTGCCAATATCCTTGTCACGGTCCAGGCCAGGACGGAGAAGCAACTGCAGGCTGCCCCCGGCTTCCGGTATGTCGATCGTTGTATCAACCAGAATCAGGGGCTTACGCAATTCATCACTCTCCGGCTCCAGGAAGGAACGCCACCGGTAGTCGAAACCATGGACCACATCCATGGCCCGGAAGAAATCGGTTTCGCCCCAGACCACCTGTTGCTTACCCACCCGGAACCTGACCCGGTCCGTGGCTGCGTAATCAAAGTAGAATTCCCGCAATTCCCCCTGATTGTAGGTATCGGTCAGGTCACTGCCGGGGCCACCGGGCGTCGCAGCCTGGTTCTGGTCCTCCAGTCGTTCCAGATAGTCCGTTTTGTACTCGGCATCCGCCCGCCCGATGGCCTTCCAGTACAGGGGGCCGGTTTTGAGATCCGCATCCAGCATCAACGAACCACGCACCATGGACGGATCCCAACGATCGTCTTCGGGCGTTTCCGGCGGGTTCTGTAAATTAAATGACGTCCAGGCACGCACATACCCTCCCATGCGGAAGTTGCTCGTGTCCCAGCCCAATATTTCATCGGCGCCATGGGTCACACCGGAACCAAGAGCCATACACGTAATTAAGGCTCCGGCGCCACCACGACCCGTGAGGCGATACCACTTACTCAGTGTCTGCATATTCCATCCTCGATAAATGACTTATATTTGTTGTTTGCCTATCAAGTTGGCCGGGGCCTTCGGAGCCCGAACTACACAGTCCTTCTGCACTAGCCAGCATGCTCACTTCAACTACATGACTTCCTCCATTGCCTGTGTCGCCGGACTGGCGAGCGGTTTTTGTGGTTTCGGTTGTGCTTCATTGACAACGTCCGCGGGGCGGACACTGCCAGCCGTGATGAAATCCGGCCGAAGGACATAGACCATTGAGGGCACGATAAGCAGGGCACTGACCGCAGAAACGAAGAGCCAGATGCCCATCAGAATGCCCATGTCGGCCTGGAACCGGAGGGATGAGGCCCACCACAAGACAACACTTGCGGTGAGCGTCAGCGCGGTGATGAGTACGCCTTTGCCGGCGGTGCGAAGGGAATTGACGATCGCTTTTTTGAGGTCGCTGTCTTTGTGCAATTGCTCACGGATGCCATCGACGATGTAGATGGCATAATCCACCCCCAGACCTATACCCAGGGCGGCTACCGGCAACGTGCTGATGTTCATGCCGATGCCCTGCCAGGCCATGTAACTGAAGGTGATGGTATTGGCGAGCACGACCGGGACCATGAAGAACAAGCCCGCCACGGTCGAGCGGTAGGCAATGGCACAGAAAATAACGAGGACCAACAGTGCCAACGCAATGCTTTCCACCTGCCCGATCAGAATGACCTCGTTAACAGCGGCCAGCGTGCCGATCAGCCCGCCCGCCAACTGGTATTCGCCCTCGGAGGTGGGGTTCTGTTCCACATACTCCTTGACCCGGGCAATCGCTGTGCGAATGGTTTCTCCCTTGTGGTCACGGAAGTAGAAGGTCAATGCGGCGTCCTGGTACTGAGGATCAGTAAAGCGGGCCATATCGCCGGGATCAGAGCCGGAGGTGTACATATACAGAAGTTCGCCGTTCTCGCGCCGGTCCTCACCGAGTTGCAGATGACGCGGATTCCCTTCCCAAAGCACGCTGCGCACTGACGGAATAACATCGGAAATCGACAGGCTGCCGCCCACCTCGGGCTGGGCGGCCATGAACTTCTGCAGATCGCCCATGTTTTTGAGCACAGCCGGTTCCTTGACCACATCGGGCTCATTGCCAGAGAACACCACCAGCATCTGGTCGGCGCCCTGGAACTGGCTGTTGATGGCGGCAGAATCCTGGTTATACGTGGAATCCGGCCACAGAATGGGCGACCCCGGCTCAGCATCGCCCACCTGGATTTTCGTCGCGTAGAGACCGGAGACGACAAAGGTCAGTACGGCCATCGACAGCATGGCGAAGCGCCAGCGGGAGGTTGCGATATGGATACACAGGTCAAGCACCCGCTGGATAACCGGGGATACGTCCAGTCCGTGCACATAGCCATCGGGCTTCTTGATCCACGACAGCAAGACAGGCGTCAGAACACAGGCGGTCAGGATAATGGTCAACACCCAGATGGTTCCGATGACCGCCACTTTCTCCAGCAGGGGGATGGGGGTGAGCATAACGACCATAATGCAACCGGCATCGGTCATG
The DNA here is from genome assembly GCA_022014155.1 of Marinobacter sp. Taxonomy (GTDB): domain Bacteria; phylum Pseudomonadota; class Gammaproteobacteria; order Pseudomonadales; family Oleiphilaceae; genus Marinobacter. The sequence goes on from JAKLLS010000034.1 coordinate 5,349, forward strand.
ACCCCCAGCACACCGGGTTTGAAAAGCTGGAGCATGCTGGCCTGGGCCGCCGCCGTGGTACTTTCAGCGCCTCGGGCAAGCTCATCGTCGAAACGGGTGACTAACTGAACCGAATGGGAAATAGCGCGCGCGGTGATCAGGAAGGCAATGACGATTACCAGGGGATCCAGGTTAAATCCCAACAATTGCGCGGACCCCAGTGCCCAGATGGCACTGGTTGTCCCGGCCAGCAAGGGTAACAGCGTACCCCGCCAGGTCCGGGCAATGACGAACAACAGGGCAATCAGACTGCAGATCGTCAGCAGAAATATCTGCAACGTTTCCGGCAGGTAGTGGTTGACCCACCCATACAGGATGGGCTCTCCGACGATCCGGACTCTGACATCGTCACCCTGCACCGTATCGGCAATGCCACTGATCTGGGAGAAGATCCGCGAGTAGTCCAGCTCATCATCGTAGAAATCAACGGTGATAAGCGCGGCCTTCAGATCCTTCGAAACATAGGCCCCATGAACCAGGGCGTTGGAAAGCACCGATTCTTTCAGCTCCGCGAGCCCCTGGTCATCCGTGGGTACATCGGGCCACATCAACGAACGCACATCGATGGCGTTGGTCGAGCCACGAACCTCTTTCAGCTTCTTTGAGGCTAACGAGGTAATCTGAAAAGGATTAACGCCATCGACTTGCTGCAGGTCCTTGGTCACTTTCTGCAACTTGCTCAAGAAGTCACGGTTGAAAATGTCACCCTGCTCGACTTCGAGCATGATGCTGACCAGATTCGAACCACCAAAGGTGTTCTTGATCTTTTCATGAACCTGCACGTACGGATGATCCTGTGGCAACAGGTCCTCAAACACCGTCATCACTTCCACACGCGACGCGGCAACCAGCATGATCGCTGTCACCACCATGTAGGCAGACACAACAAACAGCCGATAACGAATACAAGCTTCAACGAAATGCTGAAGTTTCAGAAAATTGGAATCTTTCACTTTGGCCCCAACTATTATTGTTTGATTAGTGACTAAGGATGTTCAGCGTCCCGTTCTCTACCCATGCCAACGTGTCGCCAGCCAGGTAATAGCCGTCTTCGTGATGCTGTACTTCGGTATACCAACGGCGCGTTTGCTGACTGCTCCGTGCGGCATGCCACTCCCTTGCATAGATGCCCGCCGTGAGCACAACGCCATCTCCTCCTGCGGCTATCCAACGCGTTCCGTTCCATGTCACGTCGAACAAATGCTCCGCCGTAACCGGGGCCCTGACCGTCCACTGTTTGCCGCCATCACTGGTTGTCATCACCAGCCCGGACATACCAACCGCCACGCCATGACGCGAATCCCTGAACGCAATTGCCATCAGGCTGTCTTCCACCGGGCTGTCGACGGCTTGCCACGAGTCCCCACCATCGTCTGAAACCCGGAGGTTCCCGAACTCGCCAACCAGCCAGCCGCGTCGACCAACGAAGAAGATGTCATTCCAGGAGATATCCTCCTGCTCAGCGGTCGACGCCCAGGTCACGCCGAAATCGTTGGAGCGCAGTGCCATACCACCAGCGCCAACAACCCAGGCGACGCCACCCGGCATGGTTCTTACCCGAACGAATTTGTTGGCAATCTCCGAACGCGGTACCTCAACCTCTTGCCAGGACCGGCCACCATCCTTCGTCGTCAGCACGACGCCGTCGTTTCCGGCGGCCACAGCCCTTTCTGAATCCCAGGCGTCTATGTCCTGCAAGTTGTCGTTGACCGGCGTCGGCTGGAGCGTCCAGGACTTGCCCTGATCGGTGCTGTGCACGATCTTTCCGCCGCTGCCCGCCGCCCAGAAAGCGTCCGCCGACGGCAGGGCAATGCCGTAGAAGCTGTCCCCTCGTTCAAAAATGGGTTTCAGCACGCTTGAACCCGCCGGTTCCGGCCGGATAAACAAGCCCGCATATAACAGCCCACCGACAACCATCAGTGGCACCATGGAAATAAGAAACTTCATTACTCGTTTCACTTGATCCTCCAAACACTCAGAACTAAATGGGAACTGCGCTCAGTGACTCGACTCGAAATACTGAATAATCAGCTCACGCTTACCGGGGTCATCCTGGAAATACGTCATGGCCGTGCCCGGGGCGATGGCCTGGGTATCGGCAAGCCAGGCATCCAACAGCTCCCGGCTCCAGGGCTGCCCGTCAAGCCGCTGCAGGAAGCTGTCCGAGTAGTCATAACCGGGTGCTGAGCCCGCGGGCCGGTCTAGCAGGCCATGCAGGTTCGGCCCCATTCCGTGTGGTTCATCGCGCTTGAAGGTGTGGCAGGCCCCGCAATGACTGGCCGTCAGTTTTTCCGACAGGCTGACGTCTTCCGCCAGTGCCACGCCGTGCCACCCGGTCAGGACCAGACCCACTATCACCAGCCTTTTCATCGTGCTACGCATGTGCTTGTCTCCTGTGAGTGGGCGCCATCATTCCTCGGCGAGCGGCTCGGCATGGGCCTGGTGAGCAGCGCGATACGCGAATGCCATGATCGGCCCAAGGGTAGCGCCACCTGACCAGTAGGCCCGCCCGGAAGGTGACGCAACGCAATTACCAATCCCATACAAACCCGGTATTGGGCGGTTGGCGTAATCCAGCACCTGGCCGTGGGTGTTGGTTCTTGGCCCACCTTTGGTATCCAGGGTGCCGCCGGTAATCAGCGCTGCGTAATAGGGCCCCTCGCTCGCGATCGGGTGCATGGTGGGGTTACTGAATTTGCTGCCGGGCGCCACATGACCGTTAAACAACTGCTCAACGGCCCGTTCTCCACGCTGGAAATCCAGATCCTGGCCGCTGCGGGCCAGGTCGTTGAACCGGTGAATGGTTGTCTTGAGGTTATTCAGGAAGTCTGGCGATAGCTTGAGGTTGCCGGTGTCTGACCGGTATTGGTGCAATCGGGCGGCGATCCCTTCGATGAGAGATTCAAGGGTCTCACCTTTAATGACGTGGCGATTGTCTGTGCCGTCGGGAACGATCTGGGAACCATAATCCTTGCTGGCACTGTGGTCCTGGGCGCGCTGGTCCCAGATGGAACACATCACCAGGTTAGGATATTCAGCTTTGTTGCCGTCCCACTGGAAGAAGGTGGGCACCATTTCGTTATAGAGGGTCTTTTCATTAACCACTCGCTGTCCGTATTTGTTCACCATCAACATGGAATCGCCGGTCATGGTGAAAATGCCGGACATGGAGCCATCTTTGGCCAGCGCCTTTTCCAGCAGGATCGGGCAAGACCAGGCGTAGTTCATGTTGCCAAGCTGCGCGCCAAGGCTGCTGGAGATCCGCACAAAATCCCCCTCATTGGTCAGTGCGGCGCAACCGCCATAGACCGGCATGCTCAGAAACTGTCGGCGCAATTCCGGATCGTGAGTAAAACCGCCGCTGGCAAAGATCACCGCCTTGCGGGCACGCACCCGGCGCGTCGTCCCTTCCTCGGTTGCCACCTCTACGCCGACCACCCGGCCCTTTTCATTACGGATGACACCGACAACCCGTTGTCCGGTCTGGATTTTTACACCGTCCCGGCGAGCCGCCACGGTCAGGGTACGAATGGCCACCTGGCCACCATCGGCCATGCTGGGGCTGGCATCCTTCGGGATCAGCACCCGCCCCATGGGCGCGTTCTCTCCCGCCAGATCCGCCCAGTAATCAGGCACATCGGGCACATGGCGATAGGGCAGCGCGCCCTTCTCCGCCAACAGCTCTACCGCCGGCGAGGCACTTTCATAGATCGCCCCACACATCTCGTATTCCCAGTCACTCAGACCGAGTTTTGGCAATGAGGGGTCGTAGGACTGCGGTCGACTGAGACGCGCGACATAGCGCATGAATTCAGGCTTGGGGTCCGCGTTACCGGCGTTACGCAACGCTCGGTTGTTCGGAATCCAATACCAGAACGCTGCCTTGGCGGCCGTACCGCCCGGACTGGCGGCTTTTTCGAGGATCGCCACGTCATTACCCAGCCAGCGGGCAAACAGCGCCGCCGGCAGACCACTGCCTCCGCCCCCGCAGACAACAATGTCATGTTCACTGTCATAGGCCTGCGGAGTGGCCGAAACCGAGCCCGCTGGCAACCCGCCCAGCGCGACGGCAGCCGCCCCTGCTCCGCTCGTCTTGATGAAATGACGCCGGGAAATGGAAGAGGTTTTTTGTTGTTTATCAGTCATTTCCAAAACTCCAGTTATTTACCGTTCATCCAGCCGCATGAGGGTAACCACCTTATTTGCGGCACTAAGCTTCCTGGCCAGGTCCATCAGGACCTGGCAAAAGGCGTTGTCTATCGGGAAAAAGGAGTAAGCTTTATCGTCGATGCAGCAGGTGCTTGATCACATCAAGTAGAAATGGCTCGCAGGTCGCCTGAACGGGTTCCTGAACGTGCCGGGAAATACTAACGGGGACATGAAAAGCTTCATCTGAATTTTGTTGCTTCATTTTTTATTCTCCGCATTTTGTTCTTGTAATGACGGTTCTGATTTAAATGAACCAAAAACAACGTGAATTCATTATCCGGAAGATGCTATCCGAGCTGCGATAGGCCAGCACTCAGCACAGCTGCCCCCCTTCAAATTGCCGTTCGTCGGAAATCACAACCTGCCCCTCGATGACATTTAGTGGAATACGCTCTAGTGCCATGCCTTCACAGGGGCCATCAGTGCAGTGTCCATCATTCACATTAAATCTGGCGTAATGCATCATGCACATGAACTGGGACCGGTCTGTGGTAAACATTTCACCCGGGTCAACATTCAATGGCACATCGAAATGGGGACACATGTTCATGTACCCTCTTGGGGTTCCGCCATCGTTGTAGATAAACATGCGGAAACGGGTTTTGATATTTTCACCAAAGTGGAACTCCTTGACCTCACCTTCTGGTATTTCTGCCAGCGTACAGAGCTGGGTTCCTGGTTCTGGTGCATTTCGTTCTTCATGCCACTTTTTCATACATCGTTCCCCGGGGCTCCGAGGCCCCACTGCCAGGGTCTGACTTCCAGTGATTTGAACAGCCCGGCCTTGTTGTACGGGTCCTGCTCCAGGAACGCTCTCACCTGCTGGATATGACTCCCTTCAATCACCAACATGGTGCCGTTCATTGTTTCCTGATCCTCAGCCAGTGTCGGGCCACCCAGTACGACTTTAACCGAGTGGTCGTGATGGCGAAGATGCTCCCGGTGCTCAGACCTTACACTGGCCCTCACCTTTTCCATTCCAGGCTTATCGGTTCCAAACACAACAAAATACATGTCAACTTTCCGGTTTAAGGCCAAAGTTCAGTTCTGCCAGCCAGCCGCCAACCGGTACTCCTAGCCTTTCGGCAGCCTGTGCATCATCTACGGTCTTGAAGTCGGTGATGAGGGAGTCTTTTACCCCAAACACCGCATCGGACTGGATATACGGATCAGTTGCGTCGAAGAACTGGGTGACCACCGGCTCATAGCCCTCCGCAGAGACAATGAAGTGAATATGGGCGGGGCGATAATTGTGGCGTCCCAGTGCCGACAACAGTTTTCCTACCGGCCCATCTCCGGGGATCGGGTAATAATGAGGTTTGACGGTCCGGAATTGGTAATAACCACTGTCGTCTGTACGGAAGCGGCCCCGGAGGTTCATTTCCGGCTGGTGTTCGTCCTGCTGTTCATACAGTCCGGTGTACGATGCCTGCCAAACATCCAATACGGCACCGGCAATGGGGTCGCCGTCCGGGGTGGAAACCCGGCCCCGAACTACGCATGGTTCACCATCATTGTCACCACGGGAGATACAGGCGCCCAGCTCCATTTCTGTGGCGTTATCCCGGTAAAACGGCCCCAGTACCGTCGCTTCAGTGGCCCCTTCAGGCTTCCGGTTGTTGATGCAATCCTTCAGTGCGGTTACCCCCAGGGTGTCAGACAGCAGGATGAACTCCTGGCGCACATCGTCACAGGTCTGACCAACCTCGGTCAGGAACTGGATACCGGTCATCCATTCCTCGTCGCTGGGCTCAACCTCGCGGACAAAATCATGCAAGTGCTTGAGGAGGCTTGCAATGACCTCGTTCAGCCTGGGATTTTCCGATTTCAGGGTCGCGGTTACGACTTCAGTGATGTTTTCTTCGCTAATACTCATGGAGTGCTCCGTAACACAGATCGTTGCTATTAGACGCGTTCTATCAGCGTGGCAATTCCCTGCCCTACACCAATGCACATGGTGCAGATGGCATACCGACCACCACTTCGTACCAGTTGGTTGACGGCGGTGGTCACCAGGCGAGCCCCGCTCATCCCCAGGGGGTGGCCAAGGGCAATAGCTCCCCCGTTGGGGTTAACCCGGGGGTCATCGTCAGCAATGCCCAAATCCCTCATACAGGCCAGTGCCTGTGAGGCAAAAGCCTCGTTGAGTTCAATGACGTCAATCTGGTCCAGTCTTAAACCAGTTTTCTCCAACAGTTTGCGAGTTGCCGGTGCCGGGCCAAAGCCCATAATCCTCGGCTCAACCCCGGCAGTGGCCATGGCTACCACCCTTGCCGTAGGTGTCAGCCCATGCCGGATAACAGCCTCTTTGGATGCCAGCAGCAAAGCACAGGCTCCGTCGTTAACTCCGGACGCATTGCCTGCAGTGACAGACCCACCGTCCCTGAATGGCGTCCTTAAACCGGACAGGGCTTCCAGAGTGGTACCGGGTCTCGGATGCTCGTCGGTATCCACGATGACATCCGGGCCCTTACGCTGGGGGATAGATACCGGGCATATCTCTTCGCTGAAGATTCCCTTTTCCATGGCGGCTGCGGTTTTCCGTTGGCTACGGAAGGCAAACAGGTCCTGGTCCTCACGGGAAATATTGAACTGTTCAGCCACGTTCTCGCCTGTCTCGGGCATGGAATCCACCCCATAAGCAGACTTCATTTTTGGGTTGATAAAGCGCCAGCCGATAGTTGTGTCGTAAAGCCCATTAGGGTTGCGGGCGAAAGCGGATTCAGCTTTTCCCATCACAAAGGGAGCGCGGGACATGGATTCAACGCCACCGGCAATAATCAGCTCGGCCTCTTCCGCCTTGATTGCCCGGGCACCAATTCCGATGGCATCCATACCGGAACCACACAGACGGTTGACCGTGGTCGCAGGTACAGAGACCGGCAGCCCCGCAAGTAACATCGACATCCGGCCTACGTTGCGGTTGTCCTCCCCGGCCTGGTTGGCACAGCCATACACCACCTCGTCGAGCTGTTCCCAATCCACACCGGAGTTGCGCTTGATGATTGAGGTGATTGGGATCGCGCCGAGATCATCGGCACGAACACCTGCCAGTGCACCGCCAAAACGTCCTACAGGCGTTCGGATTGCATCACAGATAAATACATCCCTCATATCTATCGCTCCAGGTCGTTTTTACGATCGAGCCGGCGACGCAAAGGAAACAGGTACAGGTTGTACTTGTTGGCCAGTAAGCCCCATACCCCTTGCGGTGCCTTCAGCATGACAACAACGGCGACAATACCCAGAACGATCATATAGACCGATCCGTAGTCCGCGAGTAAGCCCCGTAGTACGAAGTAGATTAATGTGCCCAGAATGGGGCCTTCTATAGTGCCAATGCCCCCTATCACGACGATAAAGATGACGGCGGCTGTCCAGTCCTGGACACTGAATGCCGCTTCCGGGGATATCCTCAGCTTCTGCAGGAAGATAAGCCCGCCGACCACGCCGGTGACGCCAGCCGCCAGCACATATACCGACAACTTGGTTTTGAACATGTTGACCCCAAGGCTCCCGGACGCCGGTTCCGAGTCACGGATGGCAGTCAGTGCCAAACCGTGTTTGGAGCGGAGAAGCCAGTAGACAATCCCCACGGAAAGCACCGCGATGAACAATGCCGTGAAATAGATGATCATCTCCCTTTCGGAGCGACCGGAACCGATTTCACGGACTATCGTGGCAGGCAGGCTCTGCCCGGAACCACCACCCAGGACGCTGATCTGCGCAAAGCCCAGGCGGAAGACTTCCGCAACCACCCAGGTGCCGATGGCAAAATAGGCTCCCCGCAGGCGGAACACCGTCAGTGCCGTGGGGATGGCAATGAGGGCGACGATTCCCCCGGACAGGAATACCGCAGCAATCGGCGGCACGTTCAGGTATATGGCAAGTACAAACAGCATATACCCGCCCAGCCCGACAAAGGCCTGCTGACCGACGGATACCAGCCCCGCATAACCAGCCAGCAGGTTCCACATCTGCGCCAGCGACAAGTAGTAAGCGAACTCCACCACGGTCCGGAGATCCGAGCGTGCCGCCCAGAATGGAACTGAGATAAGGACTATCAGGATAAAGGCGCTGACGACCGCTGCCCCTTTGCTCGCGGTGGTACTGCGCGCTACTGAGTATTTTTCCATCTGCTCAATCGCACTCATCAGTCAACACTCCTCGGGAACAGACCTCTCGGCCGGAAAATCAGAATAATCAGGAATACCAGGTGACCCGCCAGGATCTGCCAACCAGGATCAATCTGTGCGCCGATAGCCTGGGCCACGCCCAAAATGATGCCGCCCACGAGAGTGCCCCAGAGGCTGCCAAGCCCACCGATGATGACGGCCTCGAAACCATAGAGGAGCCGTGCCGGGCCAATGGTGGGGTCAAAGTTGGTTTTCAGTGCCAGAAAAATGCCGGCCACGGCCACCACTGCCATGGCGATCGCCATGGCCAGTCCAAAAATGTGAGAGTTGCCGACCCCCATCAGCCGTACCGTTTCCTGGTCGTCGGAGGTTGCACGGAAAGCCCGGCCAAGTTCGGTTCTGTAGAACAGGAACTGGAGGCCGCCGATCACTGCAACACTGACCAAAAAGGTGATCAGCGGTAACACGCCGATACTCAAATCACCGGTTACCGTAATGCTCGAAAGGCCGAGTTCACCTGCAGGCAGTTTCTGGGTGTCGGCGCTGAACACCTCTAGCAGGATATTCTGCAGGATGATTGACAGGCCAAAGGTCACCAGCAGCGGAGGCAAAATATCTGTACCCAAGGTACGGTTCAGTAGAACGCGCTGTAGTACGTAACCAATCATGAACATGACTGGCAAGACAATGATGAGGCTCAACAGAGGAGAAAGCCCCAGGGTAGTGACGACCACCAGCCCCAGGTAGGCACCCAGGATGATAAAGTCGCCATGGGCGATATTCACCAAGCGCATAATGCCAAACATCAGAGACAGACCTGTAGCAAACATGGCATACAGGCCTCCCAGCAAAACGCCCTGAACAACGGTATTGACCCATTCCATAATTTACATCCCGAAATAAGCTGCTTTGATTTCTTCCCTACTCACGGCATCCGGCTTTCCTTCCAGAGAAACCCGCCCTTCCTGGAAGCAATAGATACGGTCCGATACCGACAGGGCACGGTTGATATCCTGTTCCACCAGCAACACTGCTGTTCCGTCCTTCTGAATCGTGGGCAAGGCGTCGTAGATGTCTTTGACGGTGGTAGGTGCAAGCCCCAGGCTGATTTCGTCACAAAGCAGGAGATCCGGGTTGGACATCAGTCCCCGACCAATGGCAACCATTTGCTGCTGACCACCGGATAAGGCCGTGCCGGGGTTCCTGCGCTTTTCCTTCAAGATCGGGAACAGGCTGTAGATCCGTTCAAGGTTCCAGGGCCCTTTACGCTTGTTATACCCGCCCATCAACAGGTTCTCTTCAACTGAGAGGGAGGGAAACAGACGACGGCCTTCGGGTACCAGCGCGATGCCCCGCTTGACGACTTTGTGGGCTGGCAGGGTGCCAATGTTTTCACCCTTGAAAACAATATCGTCAGAATGCTCAATGAGCAGGCCTGCCACGGATTTCAGGAAGGTAGATTTTCCAGCCCCGTTGGAGCCGATAATGGCAACCGTTTCACCCTGCCCGATTTCAAGGTTAATGCCGAATAACGCCTGAAAGTCACCATATCCAGCAGTCAGGTTTTTAACGTCGAGAATATTCATTCGGCACTTATCCCCATATAAATTTCCTGGACTTTCGGGTTATTCATGACTCGTTTGGGGTCTCCCTCATCGAGTTTCCGACCGAAGTCGATAACCATCAGGCGGTCAACGACGGATAGCAGCGCGTGAACAATATGTTCTATCCAGATAATGGTGGTACCACTGGCATGGATACCCTTGACGGTATCGACCAGCTGCAGGCATTCCTCTTCAGTCAGCCCCCCGGCAATTTCGTCCAACAGAAGCAGCTTGGGCTCAGTGGCCAGTGCACGGGCCATTTCGAGGCGTTTCCGTTCAAGCAGGGTAAGCGAGCCTGCCTGTTTGTTCGCTTTCTTCAGCAAGCCTGTGCGTTGCAGTATCTCGATACACGGGTCATAACAGTCCGACTCTTTGCGGCCAGAGCCAAATGCCGCACCGACCAGAAGGTTTTCAAAGACCGACATATTCGCGAACGGATGGGGAATCTGGTACGAACGGCCAATGCCGTAATGGCACCGCTTGAACACCGGGTCCTGGGTGACATCGCTCCCATTGAAACGTATGCTGCCCCTGTCAGGCTTCAGCCCACCTGCGACCAGGTTGAATAATGTGCTCTTCCCTGCCCCGTTGGGACCGATAATCCCCAGGGCCTCGCCCTGGTTCAGGCTCAGGGTAATCCCGTCCGTTACTTTGAATGAGCCGAAACTCTTGTGAACTTCATTGATTTCCAGCAGCGTATTTTGCATACAGTTAACCCCTGATTTCAGACACAGCTACCCATAACCCACCACAGGTATGGTGGGGAAAACGGAGGGAGTCGCCTTCCTCCAAACTAACGCCTCAGAGCGTCAAATTTGGGTGTTCGGAGTTAACCGAGTGTCTGCATGTCACTACCTATAGGAATGTTCGGAGCACCTTCGTTGTTGGTGATCACCAGGTCGTAGGTGAAGTCTCCCCCTAGCCGCCACTGGCCGCCGACCAACGGTGTCTTGGCCACGTTCTTCACCGGGCCGTTCTTCCAGCTCACGTTACCGACAACCGTGTCAAGGTCAGTCGCCAGCAGAGCATCGCGAACAGCATCCGGTTCGCCCAGCGCTTCAACCCGCTGCATGATGTCAACAGCCAGTTCAAACAGCGCATGGACAAACCCGATAGGCTGAGTCCACTGTTTGCCCGTTGAGCGGGTAAAACCTGTCGCCAGTTCAAGGGAGCTCTCACCAGTAAGCGAGGAACTGAATGGGTGGGTCGGGCTCCACCATACTTCGGTGGAAAGGTTATGCCCGGCCTCCCCGAGGGACTCAACGGCAGACGGGAACAGCAGCCCCTTACCGATTGAGGCAATTTTCGGTCTGAAGCCCTGTTGCTTGGCCTGCGACCAGAAGGTAGTGAAGTCGGGTGGAATCACAACGCCGGTCAGTATTTCAGCCTCGGCTTGTTTGAATGCCGAGAGCTGCGCGGAAAAGTCATCGGTCATGGCCTGGAAACGACCGGGATCAACCAGCCTGAAGCCTTTCTTGTCCAGTACAGGGGCAAAGCCTCTTTCTTTGTCACCCCAAGCGTTGCCATCACCGTCATTCGGGAACAGTCCTGCCACAACCTTATTGGTACTCAGGGATTCCCACATGCTGGTGTAAGTGGAAATCACATCTTCCAGTCCCCAGAAGAAGTGGTAGGTCCACTGGAAACCGTTGGACATATCTCCGCCGCGGGTAAAGTACCAGGGTTGCCAAGGGGCAACGGTGGAAATACAGGGTACTTCATTGATTTCGCACTGGTCCGAAACGGGGTTAGTCGTCTCAGGGGTGGAAGACACCAGCATCAGGTCCACTTCATCAGACAGAATGAGCTCACTGGCAACCTCTGCCGCCCGGTTGGGGTTTGACTGGCTGTCCTTTACGATGATCTCGACAGGGTATGTACGGCTGCCAATGGTAATACCATTTTTCAGTTTTTCGCGGATTCCCTTGAGAATGTAGCTGTCAGCCTCGGCAAACGGCGCCAGGGGGCCGGTTTGCGGGCTTACATAACCGAACTTGATGGTACGTTGCCTGGCGAATGCGGGAGCAGCCCCGAATCCACTGACAATGGCAGCTCCGGCAAACAACCCACCGGACAGTTTGAGGAACCCGCGGCGGGATACGCCGCTTTTCTCTTGTTGCCTGATTGTCTCGTGGTTTTTGTTTTTGTCGTTCATGATCTTCTCCATCTTGCCGATTTATTCCTTACCTGGGCGTATACCCTGGTAAGCATTTTCCAGGAGCTGGCGAATTCCCGCCCGATCGACTGCGCGAGGGTTGTAGTACGGTTTCTGAGTCGCTATTTCAGCAGCCCGATCCAGATCCTCATATTTCATGCCCAGCTGCTCCAGTGTCAGTGGACTGCCGATGGCTTTTGCAAGGTCAAACAGTGCACCTGCAGCATCGTCGGGGCTTACTTTCAACGCCCGCCCGATGGCTGCCATGGCTCGGGGTGCATGGCCCTTATTGAAGTAGGTTGCATGGGGCAGGACGACCGTGTGCACTTCGGCATGAGGCAGGTTGAAGCTTCCGCCCAGGGTGTGGCACAGCTTGTGGTGAAGAGCCATCCCCACAGTACCCAGCACGGTTCCCGACAACCAGGCTCCGAACAGAGCACTGGACCTGGCCTCCAGGTTCTCCGGCTCCCGGACGACGACCGGAAGGCTCTCGCCCAGTGCACGGATGCCCTCTTCCGCCATCATGGAAGTTACCGGGTTCTGGGTCTCGGAATAGAGCGCCTCAACACAGTGGGCAATGGCATTCATGCCGCTGGATCCAGAAATGAAATCGGGTAACCCAAATGTCAGCTCCGGATCATAAATCACGGTTTTGGGCAGAACGCGATTGTCTCTGCCGGTGGTTTTTATGCCATCCTCGGTAAGCCCCCAGACAGGTGTCATTTCCGAACCAGCGTAGGTGGTCGGAATGGCCAGGATCGGCAGGGCTGTCTTCAGGGCAATTGCTTTGGCCAACCCCACAGTGGAGCCGCCACCGACGGAGACACAACAGTCCGCATCCAACTGCTCAACCACGGCCATCACATCTGCAACCGTCTCTACCGGCACATGCATGACCGCCTGGTCATAGATGCCGGCGGCAAGTTCACCGAGCTGGTCTGCCACCTGCTCGGCAAGGAAACGTTGGTTAGGCGTGCTGAGCACCAGCACCCGTTTACACCCCAGACGCTCCGTCTCTGTCTTTACATCGCTGAACTTGCCCGGACCAAACACAACCCGGCCTGGCAATGACTGATAGGTGAAATCCATAGTTACGCCGCTCCTTTCTGGGCACGCTCCGTGCGTTCATTCAGGTCCCGCAAGACCTCAAGCTCCCTATTGGAGGGCAACGGGGTTGTTTTCAGATCCTTCGCGAACTTCAGGTCCCAACCTGTGTTGTCCCTGGCCTGCTCCACCGTTACCGCTTCGTGCAGATGGGTCATCACAAGTTCCCTGGTCTGTGGGTCCGGCTCCAGAATGCCCAGATCGGTAATCACCGCGGTCGGCCCCTTGTTGACCAATCCTGCCTTTTCCCGGGAATCACCACCGGAGAGATGCCCGGGCGAGGTAATAAAAGACATTTCTTTCACGAACGACCGTTTGGTCTGCTTCAGGGTGATCAGGATCTCCTTGCAACTGGTACTGATTTCAGGAGCCCCGCCGGCCCCTGGCAGGCGCACATTGGGGCTGTAGTAGTCACCAATCACGGTGGTGTTGATGTTGGCAAACCTGTCGATCTGCGCTGCACCAAGGAACCCGATATCGATATGCCCCCCCTGCAGCCAGTAACGGAACATTTCCGGAACCGATACCAGCATCTGGGCCGTTTCTGCCAGTTCGCCATCACCAATAGACAGGGGCAGGATATCCGGTCTGGTACCAATGGTTCCGGACTCATAGATCAACACGATATCCGGGGTGCTGGTCAGGCGTGCCAGGTTGGCGGCTGCGCTGGGCAGTCCTATGCCGACGAAGCAGACCTGCCGGTTCTTGAGCATCCGGGACGCCGCAATGGTCATCATCTCCGAGGAGGTATACTCATATGTCACGCTGCAACCCCTTTTCCGTTTAATGGAATGCTCTTTCTGAATTCGGCAAAATCCCTGGTTCCGAGCACATGGACCTCCATCCAGCGCTGGAACGTCTCGCGGTCACGGGATATGGCATCCCATTCCTGGTAAAAGGCGTTGGTGCGGGAGTTGTAGCCCTGGGCATAGGACGGGAAGGCACCCCCGGGTACTTCACACACGGCGTCGATCACCCAGCCGGGGATCACCGTCTGGTTTGCGGAAGGCTCAAAGTTTTCGACCACTTCCTCGACGGTGACTATCACCTTCTTTGCGGCCAGGACGGCCTGTTTCTGGACCCCGGTGATCCCCCACAAGAACACGTTACCTTCACGATCCGCCTGTTGGGCATGGATAACCGTCAGATCTGGACGGATAGAGGGCACCGCGGCCAACTTTTCGCCTGTAAACGGACACTCTATTTCCTTGATGGTACTGTTGTACTTGGGAAGGTCACATCCGATGTACGCACGCAGAGTTGCAAACGGCAAGTTGGAAGCACCAGCCTCGTACGCATTTGCCATGTCGGCATGGGCATGTTCCTCAATCTCCAGCGGGTGCGGCCAATGATGCTCTACGGCATCGCGGAAACGATGCAGCGATCCGACGCCAGGATTACCACCCCACGAGAAAATCATTTTTTTCGCACAACCCATCCCGATCAACTGGTCGTAGATCAGATCAGGTGTCATCCGGATAAGGGTCAGGTCCTTTTTGCACTGGCGAATAATTTCATGGCCTGCCGCGAAGGGGATTAAATGGGTAAACCCCTCAAGTGCAACCGAGTCTCCATCATCAACCAGTTCGGAGATGGCTGCCTTCAGTGTCATTAACTTAGCCATAGTCAGTACCACATATAGTGAACTTGGGGTAAGCCCGGGACTTACCGCGTGTAAAACGGTGGAATCTGCGCGTCCACATTCACCCAAACCGATTTCACCTGGGTGTACTCACGCATGACTTCAAAACCCATTTCCCGCCCGTAGCCAGACTTGCCGACCCCTCCGAAGGGACTGCCCGGATTAACTCGCTTGTAGCAGTTAATCCAGACCATGCCCGCGTTCATGTCCCTGGCAAATCGATGCGCGCGACTGATATCTTTGGTCCAGAGACCTGAACCAAGGCCATATTCAGTGCCGTTGGCAATAGCCAATGCTTCGCCATCGTCCTTGAAGGTCAGCACCGTTACGAAAGGCCCGAATACTTCTTCCTGGGCAACACGGTCAGTAGCCTTGGCCCGTACAATAGTAGGTTCGACATAACAGCCATTAGCCAGTTCGGGATCAGAGGGAACCTTGCCACCCAGTAGAATTTCAGCTCCCTCATCCCTGGCGATATCGCAGTAAGCCAATACCCGTTCCTGGTGCATCCTGGACGTCAACGGTCCCATTTCGGTGTCAGTTCTGTCCGGTGGCCCCAGACGGATTGATTTGGCCAGGGCAACAAACTTATCGAGAAACTCATCTGCAATGCTTTCGTGGATGATAATCCGGGATCCTGCAATGCAGGCCTGTCCCTGATTGTGAAAGATCGCCCAGGCAGAGCCGCCCACGGCCTTCTGAATGTCCGCATCCTCGAAGATAATGTTTGCACCCTTGCCGCCAAGCTCAAGCTGCACTTTCTTCAGGTTCCCGGCAGAAGCCCGAACGATACTTTGTCCAGTCTGGGTGGACCCGGTAAATGCGATCTTGCCAACATCCTCATGGTCAGCCAGGCGTGCTCCAGCAGTGCTTCCGTATCCAACCACCACGTTAACAACACCCGGCGGGAACCCGACTTCCATCATCAACTCAGCAATACGTAGGGTGGTCAGTGGAGTCAGTTCGGCGGGTTTGATAACAATGGCGTTACCTGCAGCCAAGGCCGGAGCCATCTTCCAGCTGGTAAACATAAGCGGGAAATTCCAGGGTACAATCTGGCCAACCACACCAATTGGCTCGCGCTGGGTGTAATTCAGAAAGCCGGGTTCAACGGGCACGACAGTGCCCTCCAGCTTGTCAGCCATGCCTCCGAAATAACGAAAACAATAGGCTGTGCGCTGAACATCAAGGTTGCGCGTATCACGAATCGGGTGGCCGGTATCAAGTGACTCCAAGGCTGCCAGCTCATCAGCACATTCCTCGATCCGATCGGCCAGCTTCAGCAGCAACCTGCCCCGTTCAGATGCCTGCATGGCACCCCAGGCCGGATACGCGGCCTTGGCCGCCGCTACTGCCCTGTCAACATCCGCCACTTTGGCTTCGGCAACTTCAGTGATCAACGATCCATCGTGGGGGTTCAGGACTTCAATCGTTGCGCCATCCAGCGCGTCTACCCATTCACCATTGATCAGCATCTTGTTCTGAATATGCATGTCGCTAAAACTCCTCTCAGAAAGTAACCGGAACCATGGGAGCGGTGCCTTTTCTGATCATGTCCAGTATTTCCGGAGAACCATTTTCCCAGACAAGCAACATGCAGCGTTTCGAGGACTGTCCCTGGTGGCGAATGTCACCGGGCATGGCCGACACATCACCGGCCCGCATGGTAACGGTGGCCAGCGGAGTGCTGGTTTCGCCATCCTTGATATCCCAGACAATTTCGTCTGAAAGCTGGAGGAACCACTCAACACGGTCATTACCATGGTCGATTGGCAGGACATATTCCTCGGTAGTCGGACAGAACAGGCTCTGGCGGATGACAGAAACAACAGATGGGTTCCAGGTCACATCGGACCGGGACAAGTAGCCGAAGAAATTATAAGCATGGAGCTCGCCCTCAAACCCTGGCTCAGCTTCAATCACCGGCTGCTCCTGATCAACATCGGGGAACGCCCGGTTAACCGGGTAACCACCTTCATCAGTACGCAGCGGAGCATCGCCGGGGATACCGACCATACGTTTGGCCACTTCACGTTGACGTGAAATCAGTCGGTCTTCGTTACCACGCTTGGGTCCCCATGCGGTGCCGGTTTCCTGAGGAGCCGCAAACGGGTCAAAGCCTTCATTGGTCCAGTCCGACAGGATCGCCTTGAAAAGGTCCATCAGTTCGTCGGACTTGAAGTTTTCGATGTAATCCCGCCCGGCATGTTTCCATTCTGCATGCTTGGTCCCCAGGTATACGTCTACATTGCCGTAATGATTGATGGTTCCGAATACATCATCGAAAGCGACGGTGCCATAGAAGAACCCCCAGGCCACATCTCTCATCAGGGCCCGGAGGAAGTCGTCAATTGAAATAATATGCTCCGCGGTAGGACAGTTGATGTAGGCAAAATACTCGCAGCGATCAAAGCTGAACTCCCCGATCTTGAAGCTTTGGTAGCCTAGTGCTGAACTGTTCTTGGTACTGGTCATTATTGCGCTCATGATGCACCTTTCATTACTTGTGATTGTTGATTTCAGACCTTCAGTCAGTGCTGGCAAATCTCTGCCCATTTTTCAATGGACTCATCGCCGAGAATCGTCTGGAACATCAGGGTTGCGGGTTTGTCGGCCTGGAAAGAATATGCCGTGTTTTCCGGCAGCAAAGCCTGGTGCCCCCTTTTCAGGAAGATACGGCCCATCTTTTGGCCTTCAGGGGCGGACTTGATACTCTGGAAACCATCCTTGTCCCGATCGATCATCGTGTCATCAGCAAGCTTCAGGTAATGGACAACAACGTCGTAATCCATAGCAATAACAAACTCATCATGAGCACAAGCCATCCACCCAGACCTACCCTCAGCGCGACACACTTCGATGGTATAATCCAGGTTCTTTGCAACAACGATCCGATCATATGGCTTGTTGGTGGCCGCTACCTCATAGATATTGGAAAACGCATAACGTTTGGCGTCTTCGTTCAAACACTGAACGCCCCCCTTCCGGTAGTTATCTATGGATGCGAAGACTGTATTGTATTCAGTAGCCATTTGCTGCTCCTTACATCAGGGCCGGTAACCGGCCGCCTTCTTGTTGTTAAGGTGTCTTGCATTATGTTCGCATTGCGAACACAATGATCGCCATGCGAACTCTTGTTTGGACAATATTTAATGGATGGAAAAATGTCAAGCCCTTTTGAATCGAAAGAATTTGTCACGTCCCTATCCCGGGGGCTTCGTGTAATCAGTGCATTCAACCGCGATTACCGCAGGCTCACGCTGACCGAAGTCGCTAACCGCTGCGAACTCAACCGCGCAGCGACACGCCGCTTCCTGTTTACCCTTCAGGCTCTCGGTTATGTGGAAACAAATGGAAAACTGTTCTGGTTATCACCAAAAATTCTGGAGTTGGGCTATGCCTACCTGACATCACAGCCCATCGTCGAGACCGTCCAGCCGTTCATAGAAAGGGTGAGTAGTACCACTGGCGAATCGTGTTCGGTTTCAGTACTGGATGATTGCGATGTGGTGTACGTCGCCCGTCACCTGACCCATCACATCATGACGGTCACGCTGAATGTGGGGACCCGGCTACCGGCATACGTCACTTCCATGGGGCGTGCCATTCTTGCCGCCCTACCCGATGACGAGGTCGAAGCCATCCTGGATGCTTCAGAGCTGAAAAAACTCACGGACAATACGATTGTCGACAAAGATCTGCTTAAGGCGGAACTCAGGAAGGTCAGAGAAAATGGCTATGCCATAGTCAGCGAAGAACTGGAAATTGGTTTGCGTTCCATAGCGGTCCCTATCAAATCCCTGCGGGGAAATGTGGTTGCTGCTATCAACGTGAGTACCCAAGCCGCGAGGATGAGTGAAGATGATCTTCGCCAGAACATCCTCCCCGCCCTTTGTTCCGCAGCCCGGGAAATCAGTGAAGTGTTGCCTTACTAACGGGCGATGCTAGCGCTGCTGCCAGGAGCAGGCGGCAGCCCCTTCCTCCTTCGGAACAGTACTTCCTCCCTTGGACTTCGATCCCATTGCCGTTGGCCCTCCGCCCCTTGGTGCCATTTCGGGCACCCCGTCATTCCCCTGCGCTTTAAGCATTTGGCAATAACAGAATCCAGTTTTAGACCTACACGAAATACATAAGCCTCAATCTAAAAACAGGCTCCTTGACAGATTCATGAAACTCCCCATATAGTTTTCTATGCGAACATTTGTTCGTTATGCGAACATAACAATAACCTCCAAGGTGGGTAACGCAACATGATTAGAACCAAATTACTAACTCCTGGCCTGGGGCTATGCCTGTTATCAACAGCTGTATTCGCTGCTGACCAATCTCCGCAGGGATTTCTCGCGCGAAGTCTGTTTGGAAATTCCCTTGAGGACCACGGAGTTCTCGTACATGGATGGGGACAAGCCGGGTTAATCATCAATGACAACGACACCGATGATGTGTCGAAACAGGGATTCTTCAACAGTGACGAAGGGTTCAACCTCAACCAGCTAGCCATAGCCATCGAAAAGAAGGTGGCCAGCAATGTTGTCAGCAGGGCTACGCCAACCCCGGCACCTATGCCGGATTCCTTTGACTGGGGGTTTAACGTAACAGCCATTTACGGTAACGACGCCAACTACTTCAAGACCTATGGCTGGGATGAGGATCTCGGCGTCAACGACATGCGGGACGAAGACGAGGAAGCGTTCAATGTAGCACAGGCCTACCTGGAGCTTTACATACCTGCACTCGGTGGTTCCAACCTCATGCTTGGCCTGTTCCACACCCCCCTTGAAAATGAAATCGGTTTTCCCTTGCCTGCACCGGCTCCTACCGAATTCTACACACACACCTACTCGTTCATGCACGGACCTGCGAAGCATGCCGGCGCCCTCTACTCATTCAAGCTGCCTCACGACAAAGGCAGCAATATCTGGGGACTTGAGCTGGGTGCAGTCCAGGGCTGGAACAACATCCAGGACCCGAATAACGATATCGATGTCATTGCCAACCTGAGGTGGCGGTCATCGGATATGTCGTTGTGGATCGACTGGGAGAATATCTATGGTAACGGTGCCAATGACAGCTTTGCCGAGTGTGGCTGTGGTTCACCTTTCCCTACAGCAACGACTCCTGGTGAAGATGCAAAGCGCTACCAGACCTACCTGACTATCTCCAAGCCACTCAACGGTGCCAACCGGATCGCCCTGGAAATGAGCTATGGAGAGCAGGAGAAATCCGCCCTTAGTACCTTGGTCAACGGAGAACCAACCGACGCCAAGTGGTACGGCGCAAACCTGAACTGGTATCACAGGGTGTCAGAAACTACGACTTGGAACAGCCGGTTCGAGTACTTTAACGGCGAGGATCCCGCCCACGTGGTACTAACCGGAGCGAATGTCGGCAAAGCTCCGTCGGACTGGAGTTACGGTGAATTTTATGCGCTGACATCAAACATCACCTGGTTCCCGTCACCGGCGGTCAGGATACGCCCGGAATTAAGGTACGATCTACAAGACTCTTCTGGGCCGAACGCGTTCGGGGATGGCACAGAAGATAACCAAATTATCGCTTCCCTGGACATGACTGTGTATTTTTAGGAAGCCGGTTCAGCACCGCCCCTCCGGGGCGGTCTTACCTCACAAGCGGTTATGACTCAGCCATGAACGAGCTTCGATCAACCACTCTAGCGACCTTATTGACCCAATACCCGGATGGGGTTAAAGGCCGCTACCTGAAGGCGATAGCTGCCTGCGCCTTTGCGGAAAGTCCCCAGCCATTTTTTATTCATTACTTCTCTGAAGGACGCACCCTAAAGACCTCACATCGGGGCACCAGGGATTTCGACGCCATCTTTCTGGACCCGTCAGAACGAAGTTTTCCCCTGGCGGTGGAGTACACCCCTTTTAACAGCATCACAACAATCAACCTTGTTCATCAGCTCCAGCACCTTGACCTGAATGCTGTCGCCGAGAACCCCACCAAAGACATCGATACATTTTTTAATATTGACACATCCCAGTCCGAAAGAGGTTCCGATGTGGTCAGGGTATCCGTTGACAAAACGGCCTATTTTGTTGAATCCATACAGCGTGCTATCCGGGTCATCGACACATTCAGTGACCTTCTCGTTGAATACGAAATAACAGACAACCCCAGGCAGACGAGCAACAACCTTTCCATTGCGCTGGCCGCCATTGATCAGCTGGAGATAAAGCCGAACGTAGACAGGCAATCAATATCTCTTTCCCGGAAGTTTCCTGTCTCCGTCACTTTGAATGAAGATTTCGCGACCCGCTACCGGCTACCCGTGCGAGTCGAGGAGTCCAGTTACCACATCATTTCCAACATCATTACAGATTATTTCATCAAGGCCGGTTTCTACAAATATTTCCAGGACGCTGCGTACCTGATGCAACTGCTGGAGTATGCCAATACCCTAAAGGCCAACGACACCGCTAGACAGGGCCAGTTTCCTCAACTGCTCAATGACAACGGCCGTGGCCTCTACTTTGAACTGAAAGACTTCCACCACCCGCTGTTACTGGACCGTGATGAATACAGCTTCAAGAGTGAGAGTTTCGGTAATTTTTCCCTTGGTTATTGCCCGGAATCCGGTCAGGGGGAAGTCATTGCCATCCTGCCATCCCCCAATATGTCCGGAAAATCCACATTCATGAAGGCAGTTGCCCTCATCCTCCATTCCGCCTGCATGGGCCGGAAGGTATCCGCAAGTAGCTGCCGGATGACCATCCCCGACAGGATATTCAGCAACTTTGGCGTGGAGGAAAGCCTGGAGGATGGCATTAGCCTGTTCAAGGCCCAGCTGATCAACATCCGTTGCTTCATGGAGAATGGAACCAGGTACAGCCTGGGCCTGTTCGATGAACTGTTCAGTGGCACAAGTAGTGACTACCAGCTCTGCATTATCTGGGCGTTCCTTGAGCTATGCCACGATAACAATCTGAGGGTTATTATCAGCACCCATAACAAGGACGCTAAATTCTTCAGCGAACCCGATGGTTACCAGAAAATAAAGGGGGCTTACAAACGGGGAGACAATTCCCATTTTACGGGTTGTGGCAACCGGTCCAAGACCATATCCATCAACAAACACCGAAAAGTGGTCGACGGTAGTCACAATGACAGCGAAGCTTTATCGGTAGTTCATGATGTATTTGCGGATGACTACCCCAAGCTCGTGACACGATGCCGTGACATCTATGAACATATCTACTCATAAGGAGCCGGACTACCGGGTCAACATGTAATGGAATATACCGCGACATTCTGGGTGCTGGCTGTTATCGGCGTTTTTATCACCGGGATCTCAAAATCAGGTTTCGCAGGCGGGATCGGGGTTGTTACCGTACCATTACTGGCTCTGGAGATCGGGCCGCTGAAGGCAGCGGCGATCATGCTTCCGGTGCTACTTGCCATGGACTACCTGAGCGTCCGGGCATGGTGGGGGCAACAGATCAATGGTCAACTGAAACTGCTGCTGCCAGCCTCGGTTTGCGGGATCGTAACGGGCTGGATTCTTTACGACTTCCTTAACGAACAGGTCCTGAACCTGGTTCTGGGCATCACCGCCATCATGTTTGCGCTCTGGGGCTTGTTCAAAGGTGTGGAGATCAGAGGCATTCCCGCCACAGTTCTTGGCCCCGTCTGTGGTGCCATTGCAGGCTTCACCAGTTTTGTCGCCCATGCCGGAGGACCACCACTAAACATCTACTTGGTAACACAGCAACTGCCGCGCAAGCAATTCCTTGCCACAGCGGTCATGTTTTTCGCCTCGATCAACCTGATCAAGGTTATTCCATACCTGGCCCTGGGGCAGATAAACCCGGACAACCTGCTGGTTGCGTTAATCCTTTTTCCGGTTGCCTGGATAGGTGTGAAGGCAGGCCTGGTGTTACAGCAATGGCTGAATGACCAGATTTTCTACAGGGTAATACTAATCTTTCTTCTGGCTATCGGCATCAGACTGGTGTTTGGCAACCTATGATGCTGAACTGCCGACTTTCAGGTACGATTATATTGTAATTCCTTTCATTTCCGGCAACACTCAGAATCCTTAACAAAAACACCAATGCGTTCTAATTGCTGGCGCTCTCATGTCCATTATTGACTATGTTGCACCCTACGATTTCTCAGCATTAACCGTTCTGAGCTATATGCTGGTGCTGACCTTCTACGGTTATGGCGTTCTCCGGATGCCCGCTAGTGACCGGCCTGGCACCGGCCGGATTATGACCTTTGTGCTGGGCGTGATGCTGTGCTACGGCGTTATGCAGACCCGTTTTGATTACTATTCCCAGTACATGTTTTTCGTCCACCGGGGCCAACACTTGATCCTTCACCACCTGGGCCCTTTCCTGATCGCACTGTCCAACCCGTTACCGGTGATGCGTTTCTGGTACAACCGGATAAGCCCCGGACTCAAAGGTGCCCTGAAACCCGTGGGGTTTGTGTATCGCTGCCTCCAGCAGCCGTTGATCGCATCCATGTTGTTCGTGGGCCTGATCTATTTCTGGTTATGGCCGCCGATTCATTTCGACGCGATGCTGAGTCGCAATCTCTACTGGATCATGAACTGGAGCATGCTACTTGATGGTCTGCTTTTCTGGTGGCTGATCTTTGACCCCCGCTCTCCGGCCCTCAGCTCCGCTCTGGGCTATGGCAAGCGCATGCTGATCCTGGCACTGGTAGCGATACCTCAGATGATCCTCGGGGCTACCATCGTCTTTTCCCGGGGCATGGTGTACGACGTCTACGAAGTGTGTGGCCGGGCCTGGCCCATGGAACCAGCAACCGACCAACTGATCGGAGGACTGCTGACCTGGATTCCGCCCGCGATGATGAGCATTCTGGGTATTCTGATTATCCTGCGACGGGCGATGCACGAAGACGGCAAATACCCAACCCGATCCACTCCGCTCAAGGTGACAACTTCATGAGTTTCCACTTTCCCGAAAATCTTCGGTCGCGGCTTAACCTGCCTCTGCTCCTGATCACAACTCTTGTACTGGGTGGCTGCCTGGGGGAAGACAGTTCGTGGCATGGCAAGGATATTCAGGGCCTGATGCCAGAGTTGGCCTTTGAACTGACCGGGACCTCGGGCGAAACCGTCAGGGCGAGCGAACTGGACGGGCAGGTACGGTTGCTGTTTTTTGGCTTCACCTCATGCCCGGATGTCTGCCCGACGACACTTCAGAAGCTCAGCCAGGCTATAAAAGCCATGCCACCTGAACTGCAGTCCCAGACGCTGGCCCTGTTTGTCAGTGTCGACCCACAAAGAGACAGTCCGGAACGTCTGGCGAGTTATGTTGATTTTTTTGGTGAGCGGATCCTTGGCCTGACCGCCGACGGGCCAGAGCTGCGGAAACTTGCCAAACGCTATCGCACCACCTTCGGTTACGACGAGCCCGATGCTGACGGCAACTATGCGGTCTCTCACAGCAGCGCTGTGTATGTGTTTGACCGGAACGGCAAAGCCCGCCTGCTACTCAGGCCCGACCTGAGCGCAGACGAGATTCGCCAGGACCTTATTGCACTGGCCAGGGAAAACTCCTGA
>JAKLLS010000149.1 GCA_022014155.1 Marinobacter sp.
CCGAAGCGGGCTTTACCAGTATTCCCAAAGCTATTTACTGGGGAGTCGTGACACTGACGACAGTGGGCTATGGTGATATAACGCCAGTGACGGCCTTGGGGCAGTTTCTTTCCATGATGATCATGTTGACGGGCTATTCGATTATTGCGCTTCCCGTAGGTGTTTTTTCCGCGGAAGTTATTCGCACCCTGCGTGCGGAACGTTACTCCGATGAAGCCTGCCCGGGATGCGGTAAACATCAACATGAAGCCGACGCCAACTACTGTAAATACTGCGGTACCTGGCTTGATGAGGAGAATTCCGAGCCGGACGGCTCCGGGTGAAGCGCAGTGTTTAAAAGGTTAAAGAAAGCCGTACATCCAGTCCTTGTGTTTTCGCTCTTTATGATCGCTGCAAACATAGGTTATGCAAAGATCTATAAATGGGTTGATGAAGACGGGAAGGTTCATTTCAGCGACCGGGAAGACCGCAGCGTTGAGCAGGAAGTGGTCAACGTGAAGCCAGGCGCGTCGAAATGGTCGCGTTTTGATATCCGGATTAAAGCAGTCGATGTAGAGCTGAGTGACGAGGAAAACCAGCAGATTGTTGACAGCGTGAACAACGTCTACGAGTTTTTTGACCGTGTGATGTCGTTTGACATGTACCGGACGGTGCCAGTCAATATATTGATTTTGAAGGATAGAACTGAATACTGGAACTACCTTGTTCGCAAGAAGAAAGGCATGGCGGTTGCGTCGTACGGCGTGTATATATCGTCAGAACATCAGATAGTCGTTTATATGCAGAAAAACAGGAGCCGCACCTTCAAAACGATCAAGCACGAGGTGAGTCACGCGGTCGTCGATACCATCGTTCCCTATTCGCCTGCCTGGTTAGATGAAGGGCTTGCCGAGCAGATGGAGGTGCTGGAGCGTGATCAAACGGGATTGTATTTTGAACGTCACGAGGAAAACCGGCGGGTTGTCGCTCAGGCCCGTGAACAGGGCCGTTTAACGGGCATCGAGCAGTTTTTGAAACTACCCAGCAAGAAGTGGCGACATTCAGATATGTCGGGGTTCAGCAGCCTGCGGGCCCAGGCCGGCCAGTTCCTTGGTTTCCTGCTTTCCAAACCGACCCGCCGTAACTTTGTGGTGCGGCTGATGCACAATTTTAACCGGGGTGATCGCACCCTCGCGTATTACCTGGTGGATGATAATTACATTGGCGGGGTCAGTATGTTGGATTTGGACTGGAGGCGTTGGTTGCACCAACAGGGTAAAGGGATCATCAGGCTTTAGCCTCCTGTCGTTGTTGTTTTATCCTGGCTGTTTTGGAGGCTACACGGGATTAAACGCCACTCTCAATCGCCACTTCCTGATCGCTTAACAGCAGCCGCCGGGCTTCCTGCAGGCCAGGCCCCAGGGGCGAACGTAACACACACCAGCAGATTTCCCGCCAGTTAGCATGGATCACAATACCGCGCCGGAAGCAGGTAGCCGGCGTGGTATTGTGCAATGTTTTGAAATCTGGATCAGAATGCGTAAATAGCACTGCCTTGGACGCGCGTCACGTCGCCATCGCGATCATCGACTGCGGACCGGGAGGCTTGGGAAACTTCAACGCCGTAAGTCAGTTTTGGCGTCGGCTTCCACATGTAGTTGAGGTGAATTAGCTGTCGCTCGCTGTCGAAAGCCGTACCGCCCGGCCCGTTTGACAGGATGACGCCATCTTCGAGGGCGTCATCCCAATCCGCATCAACATAGGAGTAGGCCAGGTTGAGTGTGCCAGGTCCTACGTCTTGGCTAATACCTAGCGTGCCCCCCCAGGAAAAGATGGTTTCAAGGTTATTGCCCACGCGATAGCCAGCAGGTGCAGGGTTTAGTTTCATGTACGCTCCCAGGCCGTCGCCGCCTGTGACCTGGCCACGCAACGTTGTGCTCGGCGTTACATCGACGCTACCAGCTAAAAATGCGCCCCAACCGATTACCGAGTCATCAATGTCGCCATCATCAAATGCGACTTCCCGAAGCACTGCGGCAGTCGAATATTTCACGTTGTCAAAGCCCGACTCATATCGCAGCGTCAGGTCCGGCAGGCTGTCCTTGCGGTCAACATCGGCGCCTGCGATCGAACGTCCTCCAGTCTCGGCGCGATAGCCGCCATCGAAGGAGGTCCCAGAAACCACACCGCTGGGGTCTTCCAAGGCAACATGAAGGTTCTTCCAGCTATAACGCAGTTGCGTCTGTCGCAGGGTCGCGTCGCGGCCGATTGGACCGGTGAAGTCCAGCGTCGGTGTGGTGCCGGCGAAGGTATGGAAGTTCGTCCAGGTCTGGCCGGCGGTTATACCGTTCCAAGCGCCGTAAGCCTGGCGCATCCGGAACCCCCCGAAAAAGAAATCGCCTTCGATATTGACTACTAGATCGCCACGGTCAGTGGGGGTGCGAGTTCTTACTCCCAGTCGCGACTCATTGGCGTGCAGGTCGGTGTGGCCACTGGTGGTCGGGCCGTCAAGAGCAATATTGTTGAATTTGACAAATTCGCCCAGGCCGTTGGTGCCGGGGCTGATGTCGCCGACGTCATAAAGAATATCGAGCTTGGCATAACCGTACAGTGAAACTGCCGTCTCACCTGCTTTGAAATCCACCGCTGACGCCTGTGCAGAAAGGATCAGCGCTGAGAACAGTAGTCCAGTGTTCGTGTAGGTCTTGTGAAATTTCATTTTGTATTCCCCTTTTATATTTATTAAATGGAAGTCATCAACTTCCTGAGGTTTCGTCTAATTTAGTTAGTAATCATTTAGTTATGTGAGTGTGTCCCCCTTAGAATCGTGCGCTGGGCTTAAATTTCGGACGCACGGAGCTACTCCAAGCATCCGCAGAGAAGAAAAATCCTGATGCCGTGAGGCGGGATGGGTTGTCAGCCGGACGAGTAGGCTTATCTTTTCAAAAGATTTGCTGATTTCCGGCTTATGAACTCCAGGGCAAAATCTATTCCGCTATGTTCGTGATGGCAGGGGTGGGCTCCATCGCGAATGGACCACAATAATGGCAACCAGGACCCACCCCAAGATCAGGGCTGTACCCCAGACGAGTGAGCCAGAAGGTGATATGACGGCGGCAAAGCCAGCAAGGCCGATCATTGAGCGCATTGCCCAGCCCAGTGGTCGCCCAGCCCAGCCACCGAAGGCAACAGCCCAGAGTGCGGTAGCTATGAGCAGTGACATGGCACTGAAAGCTATGTGGATTGCACTGCCTTGTGCCAGAACACCCATATCGAACACAAAGGCAAATGGCACAAAGAAGGCGACGAGACTGAGGCCAAAGGCTGACAGACTCGTCTTCATGGCAGAGGCCTGGCCTACGCCTGCGGCGGCAAAGGAGGCCAGCGCTACCGGTGGCGTTACCATGGACAGTACGCAGTAATAGAAAACGAAAAAGTGTGCTGCGAGAGATGGAATTCCCAAATCCTCTATCGCTGGAACAAACAGTACGGCACCAATGATGTAGGCAGCGACGGTAGGCAAGCCCATGCCCATGATAATGCACCCCACCATCGCGACCATCAGCGAAGCGTAGATCGAGCCTTCGCTAAGCGATAGCAGCGAGCCCGCAAACTTAAGCGCAAGGTTTGACTGCACCGCGACAGCGATAACAATCCCAATGGCAGCGATCGGTACAGCTACCTCAGCGGCTTGACGTGGTGCTTCCCGCAAGGCCTTTATAATTTCTTTCGTACCGATCCGAGTGGAACGGCGCAGGAATGGCACGATGAGGCAAGTGACGGCAGCAACAACGGCAGAATAAGAGGCTGAATAACCAGAGACCAGCAAGAATATAAGCACAAGGAGAGGTGCGATAAGATGAATGCGCGGAAGTATGGCTGGAGTCTCGGCTACTTCCTCTGCCGATAATGGGCGCACGCCTCCGCGGCGGGCTGTCAGATCTACCACCAGTATCAGTGCAAGGTAGAAGGCGATAGCTGGTATCAACCCCGCCAGAGCCACTTGTGTATAAGGAATGCCCAGAAATTCGGCCATAATGAAAGCAGCCACCCCCATAACCGGTGGCATCAATTGTCCACCCGTTGACGCAATAGCCTCGATCCCCGCAGCCCGGTAGCCAGGCACCCCAGTACGTTTCATCAATGGAATGGTGAAAACACCGGTTGAGACGACATTTGATACAGCTGATCCGGAAATCGAGCCCATTAGAGAGGATCCGATAATCGCAGCTTTTGCGGTACCGCCAGTTGCGCGTCCGGTAGCTCGTATTGCGAGATCGATAAAGAGTTGACCACCACCTACTGCTGCGTAGAAGGCACCGAAGAGGATGAAGTAAAAGATGAAGCTGACCGAGGTCGAGGTGGTAATGCCCAGAATGCCCGCCGTGGTCATTGTCACAATCTCGATAGCGGCCTCTGCTCCGAAGCCGCGAAAATTCAGCCAGCCAGGTAGAATGTCACCCCAGAATGCATAAGCAATGAAAGCCAGCAATACCCAGACCAGGATCCACCCGACTGCGCGCCGGGCTCCCTCCAGAAGCAAGAAGACCAAGAGCGCCCCGAAGATCATATCGACGAGAAAAATAGGAGAGACGTTCTCCATCCGTGTTGTCAGCCGCTCATAACCGATAAGGTAGTAACCCAGCACCGCTACGGCAGCCAATACCAGCGTGGTGTCAATTGCTACGCGCGACCAACGGGGAAGCCAAGAAGCTTCCAGGGGGCGATAGAGAAACAGCAGTACCAACGCAGTAGAAAGGTGGATGGGCCTTTCAAACAGCGCTTGCTGAGGCGAAAAGAGAAGCCAAACCTGAAAGGCTATGAAGGACACCCCGATCACAAAGGCAAGTAACTGGATGGGATGACTGTTGGTAAGAGCGCGCATGGTCTCCTCCCTTAAGAGCGTATCGGGAAATCCCGGGAATGAAAGAGTGCCTCGCCGTACTGCCGGTTCCCGCGAGGCATCGAGCTTACAGAAGCCCAGCTTCGCGGTAGTATCGAAGCGCACCAGGGTGTAGCTCTATCCCAATGTTTTCGGGTTTCATGGCCGTTGATGGATCGAACGTCGACCAGGCTCCGTGCGAGGACTTAATTTCATCCGCATGCTCGATGATGGCTTTGGTAATCTGATAGGCCGTATCTTCATCAAGCTCAGCATTGGCAATCAGCACAGTGCCAAGATTTGCACCAAGCGTCTTTTTCTCTTGCCCTTCGAACCAAGGCCCGTAGTAACCCCCGATCAGACCGTTGCGTTCTAGCAGCTCTATGCTTTCCTGTGGTAAATCAAGGAATGCAACCTCGTTCGTCAGGGCAACCTCAGTGATCGCGGGGTGACCTTTAATCATCGTGTCTATGTATAGGTCGGCCTTGCCATTGCGCATTTGATCCGCAATTTGACTGGTGCCAACTTGAATTACGTCGCCACCATTGCTCTTGATTTCGTCAACGCTGGTGCCGAGGCTCTCGAAGATCATTTTGGCCGCTGGCACGGCAGACGAGCCCACTGGTTTCATAAGAATTCGCACAGGCTTATCCGATTGCAGGATTTCCTTGAGATCGCTGGTGCCGCGCTTTTGGATGAACTCTTCACGGGCAATGACACCGATGTGGACGGAGTTCAGACCACCAACGAGAGCTCGGATATCCGGTGCTGCCATGCCGTTGTATATATCCGATCCTTTTGACGCCCAGACGGCCGTGGCGACGTTTGAAAGAGCAATCTCTGCCTTGCCACCTTGCACAACCATAGGATTGGAAAAGCCACCACCACGGGCAATAATTTCAACCGAGTTGTCGCCGAGTATCGGTTCGATGAGCCGCTCAAGTGTGGCCGCAAAGACGTACCAGGATGAACCTTCGCGCATCGCACCAATTCGAATGTCCTGGGCAAAGGCTGGCGCGGTTGTGAGCGCAGTCACAGTTGTTGCCAACAAGATCTGGCGTAGTTTACTCATGAAGTTAATTGGCATTGTTTTTCTCCTTGAGGTTGTCCCCCGCACAAGCGGGGGAAGGAAAATAATTTAGGCAAGTTCCTCGACTCGGGCGATGCCCGCAGCCTCGAAGGCGGCCTCAATTTCACGCTCGGCGGCATCTCCCAGCGGCTTGAGAGGCTCTCGGACTGTTGCATGATCCAGCAAGCCACGGTAACGAAGACCAATTTTTAGCGCGACGGTCCCTTCCATGTGCGACCCACGGTGGTAGACCGCACGGGTAACCGGCAACAACCGCTCGAAGACCTGACGAGCTGATGTGTAATCCTGCGCCTTACCAGCCTTGATTAGCTCAATCAGCAACTCGGGGGCAACGTTTCCGTAACCGACAAGCAGGCCGTCTACATCGAACATTGTTGGCAACAACCATTCGTCGTGGCACGACAGGACCTGCAGATCCGGCTGAGCTTCCTTAAGAGCCGGGATCTCGGTATACCAACGTTTCATGTTACGCACGCCATTCTTCGTAGCGACAACACCTTCCTGGGCAGCGATTTCAAGCTGGGTATCGAGATCGTAGGAGGCCTTGGTGGCATCAGGATACTGGAACAGGATGCATTGCAAGCCCGAGTTTTCGTAGATCGCTTTGTAGCGATCCTGAGGTGCGCCCTTCTGAAAGCCGAAGCGCAACCAGCCATGGTTCGGATACACCAGTGCGCCAGTAGCGCCTGCGTCCTTGGATTTTCTGGCTTCTTCTGCCGCGACCTTGGTGCCCTCTCCAGTAATACCGGCAATGATCGGAATATCCACAGCATCCGCATAGGCGCTTATCAACTCCAGGCGCTCATTTTCAGTAAGGAAGGTGCCCTCACCAGCATGACCGAGGATGACCAACGATTTCACATCATCAAAGGAAGCCAGCCACTTAGCGATCCGGACGTTGGCCTCGAAATCAATATTGCCGTCACGGGTGAAAGCGGTTACTGGTGCTGGGGACAGACCCCGAAGATCCATGGGTTTCATATTAGACTCTCCTCGATATAAACTTAATAAGAACGTTACCTGGAACGTTTCCGGGAACGTTCCCAAATTCACATAGCAATTGGGCTCTGTCAAGCTAAAAAGTCTGATGGTAATGTTTCATTCGTTCGAGGAGTTGAAAAATGGCGGAAAATGAATCGGGACGATCACCGTCTAATCGCGTAACCATTCTGGACATAGCACGCGCCGCAAACGTCTCAAAGTCCAGTGTTTCCAGATTCCTGGATGAACGGCTTCCGGCGTCGGACAGCGAAAAGGCCAGGAGGGTCCGACGCATTGCGGCCGAGCTTGGCTATGTGCGCGACATGTCAGCGGCGAGCCTGCGCCGCGGCAAGACCGGCTTAATCGGCGTTATCGTACCGCGCCTCACCGACACTGTGATGGCAATGCTCTACGAATCCCTTCAGCGTGCGGCGGCTCGTCAGGGGCATTTCGCCATCGTAGCTACCACCGATGACACGCCTGAGGCGGCTCGTTGTGCCGCGGAAACCCTTCTACGTCGCGGAGTGGATGGTCTGGTTCTGTCCACTGCAAGAGCCGACGACCCGTTCATCGCTGAACTCTCCGATAGAGGCGTACCCTATGTCCTGGCATTGCGAACCGACGGACGAAGCCTGTCTTCTGTAGGGGATGACGTGCTAGGAGGCTATCTGGCGACCCGACATCTGATTGACCTTGGCCATCGCAGGATAGGACTGATCGCAGGTCCTTCTTACGCATCGAGTGCGGCCGGACGCATGGAAGGGTATAAAAACGCATTGTTGGAAGCGGGAATAGATATTGATCCTGACCTGGTCGTGGAATCTACCTTCGGTATTGAATCTGGAGGCGATGCTGCCAAGAAGATGTTGAACACTTCGATCAGGCCAACCGCTATTTTTGCGGTCAATGACAACACGGCTATTGGTGCTCTGGCTGCTTTGAACGAACTCGGGCTATCAGTACCAGAGGACATTTCCTTGGTGGGCTACAACGACATCCCGATAGTTTCGAAACTACCTACACCGCTTACGTCAGTGCATGTTCCCTTCGACCAGATCGCAACGGAGGCGCTCAATCTTCTTTTGGCTGAGGATGAAACCCCGACAGACCCCATTCGACGATTTATGCCCTCACTAATGCCTCGTAAATCGACTCGGCAGGTCAGATCAGA
>JAKLLS010000150.1 GCA_022014155.1 Marinobacter sp.
GTCGGGGGTGACTTCGTCCAGGAACTCGCAGATCACCGCCGACTCGAACACCACGTCCTCATCGTTGACCTGGAGCACGGGCACCTTGCCCAGGGGAGACAGGTCCCGGAACCACCTGGGTTTGTTACCCAGATCCACATACCGGCGCTGGTGGGGAATGTGCTTTTCCGCCAATGTGATCAGCGAGCGCTGGACATAGGGGCACAGGTGATGGCTGATAAGAACCAGATCGTTGTATTGCATAACTACTCCTCCTATTTAAGGAACTAATCAGGAAACACACTAGCGCTTGACCCCGGGCACCAGAACCGCAAAAACTGCAAACGGCGTTTCGATGTTTGGTGGTCCGAGAATCAGCAGGAATCACAAGAATCAAAAGCAGGGAGAAAAAAACACAATGGAACTGACAGACCTGAACTGGAGCGACCTGAAGTATTTCCTCGCGGTGGCCCGCTGTGGCTCGCTGGCGCGGGCGGCGGACCGGTTGCAGGTGACCCATTCCACGGTGTTCCGGCGGATCAATAGCCTGGAGTCGGCGGTGGGGGTGAAGCTGTTTGCCCGGCTGCCGGAGGGGTATCGCCTGACCGATACCGGGGTGGAAGTTCTGGCCTACGTCGAGCGGGTATCGGACCGAATCGACGAACTGCAGCGACTGCTGGACAACCGCAATGACAACCTCAGCGGGGTCATCAACGTGACCGCCCCCCACAACCTGGCTTACCGCTTCCTGCCGGATTATATCCGTGACTTCCAGGCGGAGTACCCGGACATCCACATCAATTTGCTGGTGGGCAATGATGACCTTAATCTGTCCCGCCGGGAGGCGGACCTGGCCATCCGTGCCACCCCGGCGCCGCCCGACTACCTGGTGGGGCACAAGCTGCTGTCCCTGGCCTGGGGCGCATACGCCGCCCCGGGCTATCTGGAGCTGTGCGGCCGCCCTGAGGGCTTGGCGGATCTGGCCGGGCACCGCATCATCTCCTCCCGACTGGACCTGTTTCGGTTGCCGGCATTTGATTGGGTGGAGCGGAACATTCCGCCGGAGCGGATCGTTGCCCGTGGCAGTGACTTGGTGACCCTGTCCGCCCTCGCTGTGGCCGGTGTGGGCATCGCGCTGTTGCCCGACGACCAGGCCAAGCCTGAACTGGAGCGACTGTTCACCTTCGAGCCTGGTCAGTGCAGTGACATCTGGTTGCTGATCCACCCTGACCTGCGGGACAACCGCCGGCTCCAGGTCTTCAAGAGCTTCCTGATAGAGCGGCTGCGGGCCGACCTCCTGGCCCTGCCGATACCCGCCACACCCGCCTGACGCCACAATTCATCACAATTGGCCGCCGCACCGCCAGATTCTGACACAGGATGACCGCTTCCATGGGTTGAAATCAGCATCACGATTCACAAAAAAGAAAGGAATCCAACGATGCTGACTAGTGCTGTAGCAACCCCATCCCGCAGTGCGGCCACCCGCCCGATCGCACATCGCGCCATCCGCTGTATGGAAGGGATCAGCCTCTGGCTGGCCTTCCTGCTGATGCTCGCCAGCCACTCCATGATGGCTGAAGCCATGGAGGCTCCCGGCCAGTCTGAGGGCGCCGGTGCTTTCCACTTTGTGGACAGTGAAGGCCAATGGCAGGAACCGGCCACCCTGTTGACCACCGAATACCGGGTCACGGTCAGCGCTTTGATAGCCGATACCCGCCTGCGCCAGAGCTTCAAGAACACCAGCCAGCAGTGGCGGGAGGGTGTGTTTGTGTTCCCGCTACCGGAGAACGCCAGTGTCTATGCCCTGACCATGACCGCCGGAGAGCGGGTGATCGTTGGTGAGATTAAGGAGCGCGCCGAAGCCAAGCGGCAGTACGATCAAGCCAAGAAGGAGGGGCGCAGGGCTGCCCGCGTGGACCAGCAACGGCCCAACCTGTTCACCACCCGTCTGGCCAACATTCCACCGGGAGAGACGGTCAGTGTCGAACTGC
Organism: Marinobacter sp.; assembly: GCA_022014155.1. Lineage (GTDB taxonomy): Bacteria > Pseudomonadota > Gammaproteobacteria > Pseudomonadales > Oleiphilaceae > Marinobacter. Next base: position 1,974 of record JAKLLS010000150.1, read on the forward strand.
ACTACCAACAGGCGGTGCGCTATCAGTCCGGTGAGTTCGAACTGCGACTGCCGACCACCCTGACGCCCCGTTACATGCCGGGAGCGCCCATCGCCGATGGGCCGAAACAGTGGCAGGGTGGCTGGGCTACGCCTACCACTCAAGTCCCTGATGCTGACAAGATCAGCCCTTCTACCGTGTTGCCGGAGGATGTGGGCCCGGACAGTCACCGGGCGAAGGTGGAACTGGTGATCAGCGCGGGCCTTCCTATTGCAACGGTGACCAGTCCGACCCACGGGCTAACCAGCACCTGGAACGGCGACGCGGTAACGGTTACCCCGAACGATGGTGACATCCTGATGGACCGGGACCTGGTGGTGCGCTGGGCACCGGTACGGGGGCAGGAACCCTCCGCCGCCGTATTCCATGAGCAGTGGCGGGGAGAGGACTACCTGCTGGCCCTGCTGGTACCGGGCCTGGCGCAGGATCGCCAGTTGCCCCGCGAGTTGATCTTCGTGATCGACACCTCCGGTTCCATGGCCGGCCAATCCATCCGCCAGGCCCGCGCCTCGCTGTTGCGGGGGCTGGACACCCTCGGACCAGCGGACCGCTTCAACGTCATCCAGTTCAACAGTCAGACCAGCACGCTATACCAGCAAGCGGTGCCCGCCGACAGCTACAACCTGGATCAGGCCCGACGCTATGTCCGTAACCTGACGGCCGATGGGGGGACCGAAATGGCCTCGGCACTGGATGTTGCCCTGGGTCAGGGGGGAACAGAGCAGGGTGAAGAGAACGCTAACGGGCATGTGCGACAGGTGGTGTTCATTACCGACGGTGCGGTCGGCAACGAGGCGGCGCTATTTGCAAAGATCCGCCAACAACTGGGCAACAGCCGGCTGTTCACCGTGGGCATAGGGTCGGCGCCCAATATGCATTTCATGCGCGAGGCGGCCCGTTATGGCCGTGGCACCTATACCGCCATCAGCGACCTGGGCGATGTGTCCGGGCCGCTGGATGAGCTGTTCGGTAAGATGCAGTCACCGGTACTGACCGATATCCAGCCCCAATGGCCGGATCAACAGGCTGTGTCAGAGAGTTTCCCCAGGCGTACCGGTGACCTGTTCAAGGGAGAGCCCATGGTGCAGGTGACCCGCGGCAGGGCCGCCCGTGGTGAGCTGACGGTGTCCGGTCGACTGCCCGCTGGCAGCCGCTGGCAGCAAGCCCTGGACCTGGGGCAGGCAGCTCCCGGCAAGGGCCTGCATCGCTATTGGGCGCGGGAGAAACTCGACAGCCTGCTGGACACCGGTCTGTCGGGCCATGTGGACGAGGACACCCGGCAGGCAGTCACTACCCTTGCCCTGGACCACCAGTTGATGACCCGTTACACCAGTTTCGTGGCGCTGGACAAGACCCCGGTCCGGGATACCAGTACGGCCCTGGAGACCGAGCACCTGCCCACGCTGCTGCCCGCCGGGAGTCAGCCTGCCATGTTGCGTTATCCCCAGACCGCTACCCTCTCGCCACTGCTGGTTGCCTTGGGGCTGCTGGGTTTGATGTTCTCGTCGGCAGCATTAATGGTGCATCGGAGGGTCTTCGCATGAACCGAGTATTACTGCTGATGGTGATGATGTCTACCACGGTTCTGACTGCCGGATTGTGGATTCCTCTCAAGGCCGTGGTGGCCCAGGAACTGCTGGAACTGGCGTGGGCCGAGAGCCAGGCCCGGCAAATGGAAACCCGTCCCTGGCCCTGGGCCGACACCTGGCCAGTGGCCAGGCTGTCGTTGCCGGAACTGGGCCAGTCGATGATTGTGCTGGAGGGTGCCCATGGCGAGAGTCTGGCCTTTGGTCCGGGGCAGGTGTTGGGTAACGCTGCCGGCCCGGGACCGGTGGTGATTGCCGGCCACCGGGATACCCATTTCAGCAGTCTGCGCCACCTGGAGCAGGGTAGTGAGTTGAAGCTACAGACGCGCTCTGGGCGCTGGTACCGCTATCGGGTCGATAATGTCCGCATTGTCGACAGTCGCCATGAGAGGATTGACACCAGTCAGCTTGATGACGACACCCTGCTACTGGTGACCTGCTATCCTTTTGACGGCCTCGATAACCGTGGCCCCCTGCGTTACGTTGTGGAAGCCAGATCCGGCCAGCCGCCAGTTGTGAGCAATGAGCGGGATCCGGTGCAAATTGACACTGTCGCGGGGCTATGAGTATGGCTTACACTTGTGCGCAAAATTACGTAATCGGGTTGTTTCATGGGTGCTTTGAGAAAATTCCTGGCCTGGCTGAGTGTGCCGGTTATCTGTGCTATTGCGCTGTTGTTCTATGTCGCGCGACCATTCAATCCAGACAATAACCGGTTATTCGGGTGGGTAGTTGGCCGGGTTGGGCGTTTTATCCTGGGGATGGAACGACCGCTGAGCGGGCAGGAGAACATGCCCCGAGACCGACCAACGGTTGTTATCGCCAACCATCAACACAACGACGATTTGTTCGTGATGGGAGATCTGTTGCCGCCGCGAACGGTGACCGTCGGCAAATTGTCGTTAGTCTGGATCCCTTTTTTCGGTCAGATATTCTGGCTTGGCGGGAATGTGGTTCTTGATCGTGCCCGTTCCCATAAAGCCGTTGCGGTGATGCAGGTGACCAGCGACGCCATCGTAAAGGAACGCAAAAGTCTGTGGATCTTCCCGGAAGGTACCCGTAGTCGCGGTCGCGGGCTACAAAAATTCAAGAAAGGTGCGTTCCACGCCGCCGTGGCTTCTGGTGCCCCGATCACCATGGTCTGTGCCAGTCAGTATGAGGATGGCACCCTCGGCTGGTTCGGTCGCCGCGAGCCGGTATCGATCCGGGTTCTTCCTCCCATTGAAACCTCCGGTCTGACCACCGCTGATATTCCCGAGTTGATGGCGCGTTGTCATCGTGAGATGGAAGCCGCCATTTCTACCATGTCGTAACCGGATGTTCTTGAAGCAGAACGGAAAACAGGGCAGTCTTTCTGGGTCTGAACTATTCGTCCGAAAGGCAGGGAGAAGCGTGTTATGAATCTGATTCTGTTTCTGATCATCGGTGGTGTTGCCGGCTGGCTGGCCGGTCTGATCATGAAGGGCCGTGGCTTTGGTGTGCTGGCCAATATTGGTATCGGCATTGTGGGCTCTTTTATCGGCGGCTTTGTCTTCCGTCTGCTGGGGCTGGCGGCTCAAGGGGCTGTGGGTGAACTGGTAACCGCCACTGTCGGCGCGGTTCTGCTCCTGGCTGTCGTTAGCGCCATCAAGAAGGCCTGAGCATGATTGTACCTGTTACTGCGGTATTCGCGGCTGTTACCGGCCTGCTGTTGTTGGTGTTGTCGACCCACGTGGTGCGCTATCGCCTGAAATACCAGAAAGGCATGGGGGTCACCGATGACCGGGATTTTGAAGCCGCCGTGCGGGCCCATGCCAACCTGGTGGAGTATGCGCCGCTGGGGCTCATTATGCTGGGCCTGGCCGAGCTTAATGGAGTGTCCGGACAACTGGTCTATTGGGCAGGCATGGCGCTCGTTGTCGGGCGGATTCTGCACGCCTGGGGCATGATCAACGGCCGCGGTGGCACCCACAAAGCCAGGATGGCAGGCATCGCTCTGACCTGGCTGGCGATCCTGGTAACGGCGCTGCTGTTGCTGTGGAATGTGTATCAGGTCTACGGCTGAGGGAAGACTCAGGAGGATAGTATCTCCCTGAGGCTCCCGGCGGCCACTTCGCGTGCAGGGCTTGCAGGTAAAACCTCAGAGTGCCCTGGCCATTTCCTGCGTCAGGTACTCCAGTTCAAGGCGGCGGTTTGCTGCCCGGTCTTCCGGCCGCGCCAACGGCCTTGCGCTGCCCCAGCCAGTGACAACTATCTGGGATTCCCTGACACCCTCCTGCATCAGCTGGCGGGCAGCCGCTGTGGCTCTGAGGCGAGACAGAAAGCAGTTGTAATCTTCGGCACCGAAATTATCCGAGTGGCCGTGGATATGAATACGGGCACCGGGTTGTTGGCGTAAATAGACCGCATGCTGTCGCAGAATCTCCATATCCTGGTTGTCCAGGGTGTGCTTGTTAAATCCATAGTGGAAACGCATCCGGTGGGGCTTGTGGGGGCTGTTTTCAGTCGCAGCAGACATGATAAGACCAGCTTCCATAGCGGCCCTTGCCAGCATTTCCGGGTTGTCCAGTACGAGTACGGTCATGTCAGTGTCCTTGTTTCCAGTATCCGGTTTTTCTTGTTGTTCCTGACTACTATTGGCGTGGCCGGGAACAACGGCAATTGGCGAATGGTCGATAACGGGTGGATCACGCCTTACCGGTTGCCCCGATTGAATGGCATTTGTGTGAATCTGGTGTGACAGCCTTCCAATATTGGGGTTGTGAACTACCCTGACTTCCATTTGAGCGCGAAAAGCTGGCCTTGCTGTGGTAAAAAGCAGTGTTCCAGGGACAGATTATGATGAAATGTGACCGCCTATGCTGATTATTCCTGCCGAGAACGCCGTTAACTGGCGCCGACCTCCCTGGGCAACCCTGGGCCTGATCGTAACCTGCCTGCTCGTTTTCCTGTTTTATCAGGGCGGTGACAGCCGTCTGATGGAAGGGGCGATTGAGGAATACCTGGCGTCTGATCTGACCGAACTGGAAGCGCCGGTCTATGAAGAGTACCTGCAACGGGAGATCCGTTTTGAGGGCGAGTCTGAGCGTATTCTGGAATTACAGGATTTCCAGCAGTTGCGGGAATCCGACGAAGAGATCTGGGTAGCGGTCAGCTTGTTGGTTAATCCCGAGTTTTACCAGTACATGCGGGAAAACCGGGAGCTGCTGTGGGCACCCGCCGACCGACAGCAATGGCTTGAGCAGCGCACAGCGATCCAGACTCGCTATATCGATCGTCTCAGCTCCAATCAGTTGGGGCTGGTGCCTGCGGAATTGTCGTTGTACACCCTGATTACCTATCAGTTCCTGCACGGTGGCTGGGGCCATATCATCGGTAACCTGCTGTTCCTGTTCCTGCTGGGATTTACCGTGGAAAAAGCGCTGGGGCCGGGCCGTTACCTGCTGGCGTACCTGCTGTGTGGTGTTCTGTCTGGGCTGGTGTTTACCGCCTTTTCCCTGGGCAGCCCGGTGCCCCTGGTCGGCGCTTCCGGTTCCATTTCCGGGCTGATGGGGATGTATGTGGCCATCTACGGCTTACAGAAAATCCGCTTTTTCTACTTTATTGGCGTTTACTTCAATTACTTCCGGGCACCGGCGTTGGCAATCCTGCCGGTCTGGATCGGCAAGGAAATCTACGATTACTGGTTCGCCGGCGCCACCGGGATTGCCTACATGGCCCACGCCGGTGGTCTGATTGGCGGGGCGGCCCTGGTGTGGCTGTTGGGCCGGAGCGTGCTTCAGGTACGCGAGGCGTTTTTCGAGCCGGAAGAGGAAGAGCAGGATGAGCGCTTTACCACCGCCTACGCCCAGGCCATGGGCAGCCTCGGACGTATGGAGTTCGAGGTGGCCCGCCGCCAATTTGAAGTCTTGTGGGAGCGCTATCCCGACAGACCTATTCTGCTGGAGCACTTGTATCAGCTGGCGAAACTGCGACCAGACTTACCAGAGTACCGGGATCGAACCCGCGAACTGATGAATGGAACCATCAGCCGCCGTCAGCCGGAACGCCTGGTGGAAATCTGGCAGGAGTACTTGAGTAAAGGCGAAGGGTATTCGCCATTGGCTGGTGAGGACCACAACCGTGTGCTCTTCACCAGCCTGCGCCATGATGACCTGAAGGCAGCGGAAAAGGCTTTCGAGCGTCTACGGAGCACTGGTGATGAGTTACTCACCGGTGAGGCCTGCCGCCTGCTTGTTGAGGAATTCGAAAAACGCCAGATGACACCGAAAGCCCGTCATTATCGACAGTTGTTGCCGGCTAACTGAGAAGTCTGGGGCTATCGGCTGGGAGGGCTGTCCAAAACCCTGCGGAGCCATGGATGGCGGAGCGGAGCGTACAGGGATGTATTCACAGCGTGTTTTGGA
>JAKLLS010000035.1 GCA_022014155.1 Marinobacter sp.
ACCTGGCGGTTACCGACACCAAGCTGGCTGTTTACGGTCACTAATCTGACCTGACACAGTAGGTGTTCAATAAACGCTCCGCTTCGGCGGGGCGTTTTTTTGTTCTGAAGGTAAAAAACGACGCCCGCAAAGACGTCGTTTATGGCAGGTAATCCTGCTAGTGGGTACTACTGATCCGGTACCGCGATCGACAAATCAAAACCACCACCCGGGCGTGGTGTCAGGCTGATGGGCCCCTCATTGATCGCCTGAGGCACTTCAATGCGGTCAATACCGGGCGGGTTACCGATGGAAAAGTTCACGTTCTGGCCGTCAAATCCAATACCAAGCTGATCGTTCAGGAATGTCTGGGTGAAGGGCTCATCCGGAATCTGGGCCTGTTGACCAAAGATGATGGGCGGGATTGTAGGGGTGAAGTCCACTTGAGGCTGGGCACGGGCCAGTTCCTCCTGAGGAAGCAGCAGGGCACGGCGAAGGAACTCCTCCTCGGCCTGTTCCAGAGCATCGGATTTACCTTCTTCCTGATACCGCTGCAGGGCTTCCCGATAGGCCTCTTCTTCCGCTTCCGATACCACGGGTTCACCGGGAGAAATCGTCAGGGAGCGTAAGATGCGCTGGCGATCAGCCGCACTTTTCTGCTGGTCCCTGGGAACGACGATGACAGCGGAGTCTTTCACATAGGTATCCACCATCTCATCGGATGTCATGGTTTGCACACCCGCTGACAGGGCTGTGCTGAAAACAGCAAGTCCGGTGGCGCTGGCGGTGGCAATGGAGAGAGGGGTTGGGCGTGTCATGGTATAGCCCCCTGGCTGTGATCCACGATATAGGAGGTATGCCTGATAACACTGCAATCAGTCTGCTCCCTTTATAATCAGTATTCGGATTGCCCGACACAAATTCAAGGGATTTGTCGCGGGATTGTGACCACTATCGGTGTATTTTCAGTATTGTTATAAATATCGTAGTAAAGATGGTTATATAGACGGCTGATTTTCCTAGGGGCTCCCTGGGGTAGCTAACAGGACCTTTATGTTTCAGGCACTTCGTTTACGCTGGCGACGCTGGGTTAACCGCAGGATTCCCCGCGCGGACAAGCAGGTATTCAGCCAGCGAAATATATTCATTTTGCCGACCGGCCCGGGTGTGGTGTTTGGCCTATTGCTGCTGGTAATGCTGATTACTGGCATCAACTATCAGAACAGCCTGATCTATCTGCTGACCTTCATGCTGGGCGCCATTCTGGTGGCCGCCATGCACCAGACACACCGCAACCTCGCGGGTCTGGAGCTAACGCTTGTTCAGGCAGGTGAAGGGTTTGTCGGAGACCGGATTCCATTCCGCTTTCGCGCAGTGTCCGGTAGGCACGACGCTGTAGCGATTTCCCTGAGTTTCGATGAGCACACCCTGAGTCAGCAACACGTACCGGCTGGACAGGCTGGTGACCTGGTGTTGTCGGCCCAGAGCCCGCAGCGTGGGTATTTTCGTCCCGATCGAGTCCGGGTGGAGACTCGCTTTCCATTCGGACTACTCAAGGCTTGGTCCTGGGTCCGGCCGGCGTCCTTTGGCATTGCTTATCCGCGGCCAGTTCCTGCACCGGAAGCAATGAGTTCAGTGTCTGACGGTGATGACCAGGAAACCGCCCGCGCCATCGACGGTAACGACCATGCTGACATGCGGCCCTGGCGGGAAGGGGATTTGGCCCAGCGCGTATTATGGAAACGCTACGCGCGTACCGGACAGATGGTTATCGCAGACTGGGAAGGTGAGCAGGGCAGTCCCCACTGGATTGATTACCATGCGTTCCCTGGCGTGGATCAGGAACTGCGGCTCAGTTATCTGACGTCTCTGGTTCTTGAGCGCGGCCAGGCGGGCACACCGTTTGGACTGAATCTGCCGGGCCAGGTGATTGATCCGGATGCCGGTCCGGCTCATGTCAATCGGTGCCTTAAAAGCCTTGCGGTGTTTGGCCTGGAGAAGCCGCGGGATAATTCCACGAGCGCTTTTGGTACAAGGGCACAGACTGCTGGCCCGACAGTGATCAGGGAGGGCGGTTGATGGTAACGTTTCCCGGTCGTTATGAAGCGTCAGGCTCTCCTGGGGCGGAAGTTCCAGCACTGCCGACCAGGGCCCTGATCTGGGTGATCGCCAGTTTTGCGTTGCTGTTGGCGCCGCAATGGGATCGTTTGCCGGTGTGGTTGATCGCCAGTTGTGTTGCTCTTGCGGGCTGGCGTTGGCTGGCTCAGTCCGGTCGCGTCCGTTTGCCCGGAAAATGGATGAGAACCGCGATCATGCTGGGGGTGATTGCCATTTATGTCGCCACGGTACAGGGACGGTTTACGGTGGATACGGCTGCCTCTTTCTTCGTCCTCGCAGTTGGACTCAAGTGGCTGGAAACCCGCTCCACCCGGGATTTCTACGTGCTGTTCTTTATCCTGGTGTACCTGGCAACGGTCAACTTCCTGTTCCATCAGGAGATTCATTGGGCGGCGCTGAATCTGCTGGCAGTCGGTTTGTTGCTGGTGGGGCTTCAGACGTTGAATGCTCCGGATTTACCGGAGTCCATGCGTTCCGGCTGGCGTCGTTTGGGCATGATGCTGCTGAAAACGTTGCCCATCGTGGTATTGCTGTTCGTATTCTTTCCGCGCGTGGCTCCGCTATGGAGTGTGCCCCTGGTGTCCGGAGAAGCGCGTTCAGGTATCAGTGACACCATGCGTCCCGGAGATATCTCCAACCTCGCACAGAGCAGTGAGCGAGCTTTCCGCGCTACCTTTGGCGGTGAACTGCCGGAGTATAGAGACCGTTACTGGCGGGGGCTGATCCTGGACTTTCTGGATGGGGAGACCTGGCGTCAGGGGCGGGGTGAGCCTTTCCGGCGACCGGGGCGCGTGTCTGTCGATGGCGGCGTGGGCGACCTGGCGCCCGGCCAGTACGATGTGTTGATGGAGCCCACGGACGAGCGTTGGGCCTTTGTGCTGGAGGATTCTGTAGCAGTCTCCAATAACGTGGTGCTGTCCGACGAGGGGCTGTTCCGATTCCGTCGCCCAGCCGACACGACCGTTCGTTATCGTATGGAGTTGCAAGGTGGCGACAGCGACAATGCCGTAGCCGGGGATCCGCGAACCTTACGCCGATACCTGCAGTTGCCTCGAAGCGGTAACCCGCGAGCACGAGCCCTGGCGGAAGAAATGAAGGCAGACAATCCCGCCCCTGGAGCCCTGGTTGAGGCGCTGATGTCCCGGTTCCGACAGCAGGCATACTATTACACCCTGCGGCCCCCAGCGATGCCCGAAGACGGCATCGATGCCCTGTTGTTTGATGAAAAACGGGGATTCTGTGCCCACTACGCAGGTGCGACAACGTTCCTGTTGCGAGCCGCCGGCATACCCGCCCGAGTGGTTGTGGGGTATCAGGGAGGCGATCCGGGAGCGGGTAACGAGTACCTTGTCGTTCGTCAGTACGATGCTCACGCTTGGGTTGAGGCGTGGATCGAAGGTGAAGGCTGGGTACGGGTAGACCCGACCGCCGCCATAGCGCCTGACCGGATTGAATCCGGATTGCGGGATGCCGTGGCCGAAGAAGGTTCATTTCTAGAGAATGACTGGGCGTCACCGCAACGGTACGGCAACATGGCTATGCTCCAGTGGGCGTCCCTGCAACTGGACCGAATCAACTATCAGTGGCAGCGCTGGGTGGTGGGCTACCAGGGACAATCCCAGATGGATTTGATGTCCCGTCTGCCCGGCGGCTTCGGATTGAAAGAGCTGGGTTATGCGACAGCAGGCATAGTCGGGTTCGCCTTACTGGTCGCTGGAGGCTTCTCCAGCTGGCAAATGCGCCGCTCGACTTCCCGTGATCCTGTAATGCGGTTGATCCGGCGCTGGCACAGGCTTTGCGATCGTGCCGGTATTCCGGTGCGCTATGGGGAGACGCCCGCGCAGCTGGCGGAGCGTATTGGTTCGGCGAGACCCCAGGCCGGGGGAGCCGCCAGAGCTTTTGCCCGAATGGTAAACAAGCATTACTATGGCAACGAAGCGCGAGCGGATCAGCGCCAGTCACGGGAAAAAATGGGGCGATTACTGATCACTATGCGCAAACAGATGTCGCGAGATACCTCAGAGTCTCGTGAAACCGCGACTCACCGCCACTAAAAGGGTAACAGGTTGAATTCATCCGAAGTGTCCATGCCCTGGCTCCACGATGCCTGGCAAAGTCTGCAGAAACGACTGGGTGAAAACCGGTTGCCCCATGCGTTACTGGTGACGGGCGAGCGTGGTGTTGGTAAGCGGCTGTTTGCCGACGGCGTTGCCGGATTACTGATCTGTGATCGGCCTGTCCATGATGAAGAGCATGGTCTTCAACCATGTGGAAGTTGTAAACAGTGTGAGCTGGTGGCGGCTGGTACCCATCCGGATATCCGCGTGTATAGCCCGGAAAAGTCACGGATGATCAAGGTAGATCAGATTCGGGCTCTGTCGTCATTCGCCGTATCGTCTCCACAGGTCGGGCAACGCAAGGTAGCAATTATTGATCGTGCGGATCAATTAAACATCAACTCTGCGAACGCCTTGCTGAAAACCCTGGAAGAGCCTTCCGATGATGTGGTGCTCCTGCTGTTGCAGGAAAGCGGGCGCCCGATTCTGCCGACCATCCGATCCCGCTGTCAGACCCTGTTGATTGCTATTCCGGATGGCGATGCCGCAGCTCGTTGGTTGGCGACAGAAGTCATGAAACTGGACGAAGCGGACCGTCCTTCCGCGGAGTTGTGCGGCAAAGCACTGGCGTTGTCCGGCAACACGCCGAGACTGGCCTATGAGTACCTGACAGGGGATTACCTGACGTTGCGGGATCAGGCCTTGACTCAATTCCGTCAGTTCATGAAAGGCCAGCTGACGGTGGGCGAAGCCGCCAAGCCGTTCAAGGCACTCGGTCTGGAAGGCGCCTTGGGATTGTTTGAAAGCTGGGCAGCGGATTTGGCCAGGATCAGTGCCGATGGTACACCAAGGGATACGGATGCAGCGGATATGCTGAGCTACCTCGCCAAATCCAACCCGCCGTGGCGTGCACACCAGATACTGGAGCTGATTCATGAGACACGTTCCGCGGCTGTCTACAACGTCAATCCGGAGCTGGAGGCCGGCAGGCTGCTGATGGCGTGGCAGGCATTGATGCCCCGTAAACGGGCGCCGGCCTGAACCGATAGCCACCGCGGTGCAGAGAGAGATTTTGGCCAACTGCTGCTATGATTGCGAAATATCAGATAATTTTCAGTCTCAAACAGTAGGTCGGATTAGCCGAAGGCGTCATCCGACGGCGTAATCCAACAAAGTAACAATGTTTCTCAGCCAGATAGAAAGGTGTTAACTATGGGCCCCGGCTTTGGCGCACGAAGTGGCATACTGACCCTGACCATCAAGGACAAAGCCGTACTGTACGCGGCGTACATGCCATACATCCGGCAAGGTGGACTGTTCATTCCGACCCAGAAACAGTACCAGCTCGGGGACGAAGTGTTTCTGTTGCTGAACCTGATGGATGAACCCGAGAAAATCCCGGTTGCCGGCAAAGTGATCTGGATCACCCCCAAGGGCGCGCAGGGTAACCGCGCTGCAGGCATTGGAGTCCAGTTTAATGGCGATGATGAAACCGCGCGTACCAAGATTGAGTCCTATCTGGCAGGCTCCCTGAGCTCCGACCGACCGACCCACACCATGTAACCGCAGGTGAATTGATCTTTTAATGAATGACATTGTGTTATCCCCGAAAGCGGCCGTAGAGGCGACTCCTGAAGAGGTGAACTGGCCTCTGAAAAACATCGAGCTGGCGGGTCTGCGCTGGTCTGCCAGCGAGAACTCTGGCGACTCGTGTCCGATCCTGATGCTTCATGGCTGGCTGGATAACAGTCTGACATTTGCTCATCTGGCGCCGGGGCTGGCGCGTGGACGGGACCTGTATGCCGTCGACATGGCGGGCCACGGGCACTCTGGTCATCGTCCGGATGGCCAGAGTTACCTGCTGATGGATTACGTATCCGACCTGGCGGAGCTGATCGAACATTATTTTGATCATGCGCCAGGTCATAAGGTAGACCTGATCGGGCATTCCCTTGGCGGGATTGTGTGTGTCCTGTATGCAGCGGCGTTTCCGGAGCACGTCCGGAATCTGGTGATGATTGACAGTCTGGGCCCGATCAGCCGGCCACCGGAGGATACCATTCCGAAATTGCGCCAGGCTATCAGGAAACGAATGACCGGGTCGGGCAAGCCCGTGGTTTATCCCGATCCCCAGACCGCCGCCAAAGCGAGGGAAGGGGGGCTGAGCCCACTATCTCCGGAAGCTGCGTTGACACTCATCCCCCGCAACATGAAAGCGGTTGATGGCGGTTTTGTCTGGCGTACTGATCCAAGACTCCGTCATCCTTCTATTATGATGCTGGAGGAATCACAGGTGCTGGCGAGTCTTCGGGAAGTCAGAACCCGTACTCTGTTTATCCAGGCCGAGAGCGGCTTATTGTCCCATCGAAAGGGATGGGAACCCCGCCTGAAGGCCATTCCCCGGATGGAAACCGTGACGGTACCTGGTGGTCATCACTGTCATTTTGACGGTGATATTGAACCCGTCAGTCATGCAATCAGGGAATTTATTAGCCATGATTCTTAAAGGGCTATTGAACGGTTTTTTCGTAGGGTTTCTGGTATTAACCGGTGCTCATCCGGCCGTAGCGCAGACCAGCAACGGAGATCTGGCGGAGTTTCCGGCTGCATTTCCCCAGTCCGCACTGGAAGAGGAAGAGCCGGTAGTGTCTTCCGGCCACCTGGTTCTGTTTAGCCCGGTCAGGGAGATAAATAATCAGATCCGCTCGGAGAAAATGGCAAGAATTCCGGTCACAGGCGTAGGGCGTCTCTATCAGATCAATCGGGATGCCAGTCGCGGTGAAGCGCGCACACATTACCAGAGAATATTGCAGGCACGGGGTGCCCAGGTATTGTTTGAGTGCAGCGGTCGCGACTGTGGTCGCAGTAATGTCTGGGCGAACCAGATTTTTGATCAGTCCACACTGTATGGACGTGATTCGGATCAGGATTATCTGGTTGCGGCAGTCGTCGGAGAATCCGGCAAGACCTGGCTTACCCTGATTTATACGGTTACGCGTGGTACACAGCGAGAATACGTCTGGGTGGAGCATCTGGAAACCAGTGAGGGCGGAGCGATTCCCGGCCTCGATTCGGCCAGTGCCCGGATTCGGGGGCCCATCATTGTAGCCTGGCAAGGCGGCGTCACCCACCGCTTCGATTGGAGTGCCAGTGATCGCCGGATTCTGAATAGCTGGGCGGACGAAGATGGTGCCTCTGTTGTGTTAACAGGGTATGCCTCACTGGGTGAAAATGAACCGCTGGAGGATGCCATGGCGCGGGCACGGGATGCCATGGAGTCTCTGTCACAGGTGCTCGATAAAAGTGGGGTCTCCAGGAATCGCCAGACGCTGATTACCGTTGGTCCGGCAATCATTGTCCCGTCTCCCGAACGTCAGGGTGATCGTGTTGAGATTGTCGTGATACGAGGTGGACCGGGTGAGTAAGCCAACAGACAACCATTCCGATGAAACGGAAACTCCTACCGATGGTGCATCCGCCGTCGTTAAGGGTTCAGAGATTGCCGCGACGGAAGCGCCTGCTGCATCATCTCAAAAGAAATCCCTGAAGTCGGGACAGGGAAAAACCGTAGCCCTGACTCTGGGAAGTGGCGGTGCCCGTGGTTACGCTCATATCGGAGCCATTGAAGTTCTGGAAGAGCGAGGCTACGAGATTATAGCTATCTCCGGGTGCTCCATGGGGGCCTTGGTGGGCGGCATGTATGCGGCCGGAAAGATGAAGGACTACAAGGACTGGGTGACAGGGTTGGGGCAGTTTGATGTCCTCAAACTTCTGGACGTGACTTTCAGTTCTGTGGGCGCGATACGTGGCGAGAAAATCTTTTCCGTTGTGCGGGAAATGCTCGGCGATATCCGCGTCGAGGATTTGCCTATCGCCTATACCGCCGTAGCGACGGACTTGCTGGCACACAAGGAAATATGGTTTCAGGAAGGACCGCTGGATCAGGCTATCCGCGCGTCCGTTGCAATTCCCAGCGTGGTGACGCCACTGGTACTTAACGGTAGAGTCCTCGTGGACGGTGCGCTGTTGAACCCACTTCCCATCATTCCCACGATTTCGTCCCATGCTGACATGATCGTGGCCGTAAATCTCAGCGGTGAGGATGAGAGGCGTCGCCGGGTTCCTGATGCAGCCTTCAATGAGACTGGTGAGTTGGAGGAGGGTGAAACGGAAGAATGGGTGGATGTCATCCGCGAAAAGGCGTCCCGCTGGTTTGACTGGGATGCGATCAAAACCTTCAGTAGTCGGAAAGTGGGAGCGGCGCCAGGCGACAGTCCCGAGGATAAAATCAGCAAGGCTGTCGAGAAAAAGCGGGTAGACAAGGTTCAGGACGATCCGGATCTGGCTCATGAAACCATTGATTGGGACAAACTGGGCATCGGGAAGTTCGATGTCATGAACCTGACTATCGAAACCATGCAAAGCGCGCTTGTCCAGTACAAGATTGCCGGCTATCCACCGGATTTGCTGGTCAATGTGCCGAAAAACGCGTCACGCAGTTACGATTACCACAAGGCTCCGGAGTTAATTCAGCTGGGGAGAGAACGAATGGCGGCAGCTCTGGATCGCTACGAAGAGAATCGTACCAGTTCCGGCCCCTTGGCAATGTGATGCCGTAGGGAATAGCGGGGCTGCAGTGTGCTGGCCAAACAGCGTATAATGCCGGCCAGAAACGCATCTTCACACAGGAATCCGAACTACGTGACCAGCCCTATTGATGACCTGCATACCGTCAGGGACTTCCTGCGGTATGTTTCTTCCCGGTTCTCCGCTTCAGATTTGTATTTCGGTCATGGCACTGACAACGTGTGGGACGAAGCTGTGCAGTTGGTGATGCGCAGCCTGCACTTGCCTCTGGAGAATAACACGCTGTTTCTCGATGCGCGTCTGACCCGGGAAGAGCGGGAGCTCATCATCAGTCGCATGCGCAGACGGATTGAAGAGCGGGTACCCCTGGCTTATTTATTGGGTGAAGCCTGGTTTATGGGCATGCCGTTCAATGTGGATGAGCGCGTTTTGGTCCCGCGCTCTCCCATTGGGGAGCTCATCGAACGTGGCCTTCAGCCCTGGCTTGGCGAACTCCCTGTAACGCGTATCCTTGACCTTTGCACTGGTAGTGGCTGCATCGGCATCGGAGCCGCGACAATATTTGAAGATGCAGAAGTCGATCTCTCGGATATTTCATCGGATGCCCTGGGGGTCGCCCGGTCCAACATTGAGCTTCACGAGTTGAGTGATCGGGTACGCACCGTGCAATCGGATGTATTCGACGGCATTAAAGAGCGTTATGACGTGATCCTGAGCAATCCGCCTTATGTCGACGCCGAAGATATGGCGGGCATGCCGGATGAGTATCGTCATGAACCGGAGCTCGGACTGGCAGCCGGGAATGACGGTCTTGAGATTGCTCACAGGATCATTGCCGGGGCGGCTGATCATTTGAATCCGGGCGGACTGCTCATTGTTGAAGTGGGCAACAGTTGGGTTGCACTTGAGCAGGCGTATCCGGATTTGCCAATGACCTGGCTGGATTTTGAAAATGGTGGTGACGGCGTCTTTCTGGTGACCGCCGAGGACCTTCGGCAGTGGCAGGCAAAGTCCTGAGAACTTTTTTATAAACCCTGGATAAGATACTGAATCATGTCGGGAAACACCTTCGGAAAATTGTTCACAGTCACCACTTTTGGTGAAAGTCACGGGGCCGCTTTAGGGTGCATTATCGACGGTTGCCCTCCGGGGCTGGCGCTGTCCGAAGAGGACATGCAGCAGGATCTGGATCGCCGCAAGCCAGGCACCTCCCGACACACCACTCAGCGCCGTGAGGCGGATGAAGTGAAAATTCTGTCTGGTGTGTTTGAAGGAAAAACCACGGGGACACCGATTGGACTGGTGATCGAAAATACCGATCAGCGGTCCAAGGATTACTCCAAGATTTCCGAGCAGTTCCGTCCGGCGCACGCCGATTACACCTACGCCCACAAGTACGGCATTCGCGATTATCGGGGCGGTGGCCGGTCGTCAGCCCGTGAGACCGCCATGCGGGTAGCCGCTGGTGCAGTGGCCAGGAAGTTTCTTGAACAGCGCCTGGGTATCCGGATTCGTGGTTACCTGTCACAACTGGGGCCAATCAAGGCAGAGAAGCTCGATTGGGATCAGGTGCACCAGAACCCCTTCTTTTGTCCCGACTCTGACAAGGTGGCGGAGATGGAAACCTATATGGATGCCTTGCGGAAGGAGGGTGATTCCATCGGTGCCAGAATTAACGTGGTGGCTGACGGTGTTCCACCGGGATTAGGTGAACCGATTTTTGATCGTCTGGATGCCGATCTTGCCCATGCGCTGATGAGCATTAACGCCGTAAAGGGTGTGGAAATTGGCGCCGGCTTCGGATGTATTGAACAGAAAGGCACTGAACATCGGGATGAGATGACGCCTGACGGGTTCTTGTCTAACAACGCCGGTGGCGTGTTGGGCGGTATTTCTTCCGGCCAGCCGATTGTGGCCAGCATTGCCCTCAAACCGACCTCGAGCCTGAGGTTACCTGGCCGGAGTATTGATGTTCATGGCAATCCGGTGGAGGTTATTACCACAGGGCGTCATGATCCCTGTGTGGGCATACGGGCAACTCCGATCGCTGAGGCAATGATGGCCATAGTCCTGATGGACCACTATCTGCGCCATCGCGGTCAGAATGGCGATGTGGAGGTTTCTACCCCGGTTCTTGGCCAACTCTGACGCCAACCCGAAGGGTTATTGTTATCTACTGGCGGCTATCAAACCTTTATTTCTGGTTTTTTGCCCTCCTGGGAGGGCTTCTTCCCTATTGGTCCCTTTACCTGGAGGGGCAGGGCTTTTCCTATCTTCAGATTGCCACGCTGATGGCGACCATCCAGCTCACCAAGATTATCGCACCCAGCGTATGGGGCTGGTTGGGGGACCGGTCCGGGCAGCGAGTGCGGCTGGTGCGATTTGGGGCGATTACCGGTTCGCTGTTTTTCGCCGGTGTTTTCCTGGAGCCAGGATTCTACGGCCTGCTTCTTGTGATGCTGGCATTCACCTTCTTCTGGAATGCCATTCTTCCGCTCTATGAAGTGATCACCCTCAGAACCCTGGGTAAGCAAAAGGACAAATACGGCAAAGTCAGGCTGTGGGGATCTGTTGGATTTATCGGTGCCGTGGCTCTGGTCGGCGGGATTCTGGAGTGGCTCCCTATTCAGAAGCTGCCATGGCTGCTGCTTCCGGTGTTTGCGGGGATTGTGGTGTCAGCCTTTCTAGTGCCGTCTGATCGGGGGGAACGTAAACCACCAGCGCCGAAGGGCAGTCTCAAGGCAATTGTCACCCATCCGGCGGTGGTGTCGTTTTTCCTGATGAACTTCCTGCTCCAGGTGTCTCATGGGGCCTACTACACGTTCTTCAGTATTCACCTGGCGCAGCACGGCTATGGCAAACTTTCCATTGGGCTCCTGTGGTCGCTTGGGGTGCTGGCGGAGATCGGGTTGTTTTTGGTCATGCATCGGCTATCCCGGAACTTTTCGGTCCGCCAGATTGCCATCGGCGCGCTGACGCTGACCATGATCCGCTGGGTGCTCATTGCCGAGTTAACGGACGTGGTCGCTGTTCTGGTGTTTGCCCAGTTGCTGCACGCCGCATCATACGGCGCGTTGCATGCCATTTCAGTGCAATACATCCAGGGCTTTTTTGGTCAGCACCATCATGGCCAGGGGCAGGCGCTCTACAGCGGTCTGACGTTTGGTGCCGGCGGAGCGGCGGGTGCCTGGTTGTCGGGTTTTCTGGTGGATGGTATCAGCACCTCGGCGGCGTTCTGGGGCGGGGCCGTGGCAATGATGGCGGCTATTGTGATCACCTGGCGGGGGCTCAGACCCCCACCGAAAGGTGATAACGCCTGACGCGGGGTTATTCCGGTTCGTCCTCTTCGTCTTCCTCCATCTGCAGCGACAAACCGCTTCCGGTTGGGCCGGCGGGCTTGCCGGATTCGCCATCTTGGCCATGAAGTTTGATCTTCAGGCGGAGGTTGTTGGCTGAGTCGGCGTTCTTCAGCGCTTCCTCTTCGGAAATCTTTCCTTCTTTCCAGAGATTGAACAGGGCCAGATCGAAGGTCTGCATGCCGATGTTGGCCGACTTTTCCATGATTTCTTTGATGCTATCCAACTCCCCGCGAAGGATAAGCTCTGAAATGGTCGGTGTACCCAGCAGGATTTCGATGGCGGCACAACGCTTTTTGTCCACTGTGGGTACCAGTCGCTGGGATACAAAGGCCTTCAGGTTCATGGCCAAATCCATCAGCAGCTGTGGGCGCCGTTCTTCCGGGAAGAAGTTGATGATCCGGTCCAGGGCCTGGTTGGCGTTGTTGGCGTGGAGTGTGGAAATGCACAGGTGACCGGTTTCTGCAAAGGCCAAGGCGTGTTCCATGGTTTCCCGGTCGCGGATCTCACCAATCAGGATGACATCAGGGGCCTGACGCAGGGTATTTTTCAGCGCCTTGTGGAAGCTTCGGGTATCCACGCCCACTTCCCGCTGATTCACAATGCATTTCTTGTGACGATGGATGTACTCCACCGGATCTTCAATAGTGATGATATGGCCCGAGGAATTGGAGTTTCGGTAATCAATCAGGGCCGCCAGTGACGTAGATTTGCCTGAGCCAGTGGCGCCGACAAACAACACCAGGCCCCGTTTCGTCATCATCACGTCTTTCAGCACGGGCGGCAGCCCCAGATCATCCGCATTGGGGATTTCGGTGACAATGTTCCGGGCAACGATGGAGATCTCATTGCGCTGGCGGAAGATATTGACCCGAAAACGCCCGACGTTGCGAATGCTGTACGCCAGGTTCATCTCGAGTTCCTGTTCAAATTCCGATACCTGTTCGTCATCCATGATCTGATAGGCAATCTCCTTGATCGCACCCGTGGCAAGGGGCGTGCGGTCAATTGGCTTCAGCGTGCCATGAAACTTTGCGCAGGGCGGTGCGCCGGTGCTCAGGTAGAGGTCAGAACCATCATTCTTGGCCAAAACCCTCAGGTAATCATCAAATCCCATTAAAAACTCCCCGAAATCCAGGATGGTTGCAGTTGCAAACCGGAATGTTGTTATCGACGTAAATTGTTCAGGCGCTTTCTTCGGCCTTGACCACCTCAATCAGGGCTCTGGCGGCACTGCTGAGCTGACGGCCAGAAAGACCAACGGCACCGAGTACCCGCGTAACCGGGAAACCGATATCCAGACGATGGACACTGTTATCCACCATACTCACTGGCAGAACGCTCCAGCCAAGCCCGACGCTTGTCATCATCTTGATGGTTTCAAGATAGTTGGTCGGCATCTGCGGATGCAGAGGCAAATTGGCCTCCAGAAACAAACGGCTGACCACCCGATAGGTCGCCGTCGTGGTATCGGGCAGCAACGCCGGATGCCCCGCAAGATCCTCCAGCCCGGGCGATTCAAGCTCTGCCAGCGGGTGTTCAGGCCCGACCACAAACGCCATGGGATCGGGCCATTGTTCGTATACCATGAAATTTCCTTCCATACTGTCACTAAGTGTGACAAACGCCAGCTCAGCGTTACGTTTACGCATCTGCTCGTAGGCCGCATCCGACTCCATAAACTGCAGGTTCAGTGACACACTCGGGAACTCACGGCTGAACCGGCGCAGCCAGTTGGGCAGGTGATGCAGTCCGATATGGTGACTGGCGATGATCTGCAGCTCGCCTTCCACCTGTCCGGAATCCGGCGACAGTGAAACCCGGGCATTATGAATCTCATCGAGAATTTTGCGGGCGTGTGGGAGTAGCCGGGCGCCGGCGTCCGTGAGACGAATTTGCCGGTGACTACGGTCTATCAAAGTGGTGCCCAGCTGATTTTCGAGTGCCGCCAAACGCTTGGAAATAGCCGGCTGGGTCAGATGGAGGATTTCGGCGGCTTCGGAGAACGATTCCTGATCGACAATTGTCAGAAAAGCCTTCAGCGCATTTGAGTCCACGGTTTTTCCCTTTGCCTGTTTGTTTGGGGGGGAGGTCGCATGGGTGAAGCAAGCGTTTATGAAGCGAAGCTTCATGCGCAGCTGAACGACAGCAATCTATGATTGCTGGCTGGACCCGCTTGCGGGGGCTTGTTGGCGTGTTTTGAAACCGCTATACCAATCCGTGACCTTCACCAAAGCATAGATGATAACCAATTGGCATGCGATAGATGAAAAACATGAATTGAGGTTATCCAGTGCCGAGCGGTAAGATAGCCAGATAGAGAGTTATAACCAGAAACCCCCAGAGAGTGAGAGAGAACCATGGCGGGCAAGACCTTATACGACAAATTGTGGGACGACCATCTCGTCAAACAGCGGGACGACGGTTCCGCATTGATTTACATTGACCGACAGTTGCTTCACGAAGTCACTTCGCCCCAGGCATTTGAAGGCCTGCGCCTGGCGGGCCGTAAGCCGTGGCGGATTGATGCCAACATTGCCACGCCGGACCACAACGTGCCCACAACCGACCGTGAACGTGGAGTGGAAGGCATCGTCGACCCGGTTTCCCGTATTCAGGTCGAAACCCTCGACAAGAACTGCGATGAATTCGGTATCCTCGAGTTCAAGATCAAGGATCAGCGCCAGGGCATCGTCCATGTGATTGGTCCGGAGCAGGGTGCCACCCTGCCAGGTATGTCAATCGTCTGTGGTGACTCCCATACCTCCACCCACGGAGCCTTCGGCTGTCTCGCGCACGGTATCGGCACCTCGGAAGTGGAGCATGTACTGGCGACCCAATGCCTGGTTCAGCAGAAAATGAAAAACATGCTGGTCAGGGTGAATGGCAAACTCGGGCCGGGCGTCACTGGTAAAGACGTCGTACTGGCGATCATTGGAAAGATTGGTACCGCCGGTGGTACCGGTTACGCCATCGAATTCGGTGGTGAAGCCATTCAGGATCTGAGCATGGAAGCCCGCATGACCATCTGCAACATGGCCATTGAGGCGGGTGCCCGTGTCGGTATGGTGGGCGTCGATGACACCACCATCAATTATGTCAAGGACCGTCCGTTCTCGCCCACAGGCGATCAGTGGGGCGCCGCCGTTGACTACTGGCGTACCTTGCACAGTGATGATGACGCTGTGTTTGACAAGGTTGTGGAGCTTGATGGTTCTGCCATTATTCCTCAGGTCAGTTGGGGGACCTCTCCGGAAATGGTGGTCGGCGTGGATGGCAATGTGCCCGACCCGGAGAAAGAAGCGGACCCCATCAAGCGCGAGGGTATCGTCCGGGCGCTCAAATATATGGGGCTCCAGCCGAACATGCCCATTACCGATATCAAGCTGGATCGCGTGTTTATTGGCTCCTGCACCAACAGTCGCATTGAGGATCTCCGTGAAGCGGCAGCGGTAGTGAAGGGGCGCAAGGTGTCCCCGACACTCAAACAGGCCATGGTGGTTCCGGGATCCGGGCTGGTGAAGGCCCAGGCCGAACAGGAAGGTCTGGACAAGATCTTTATCGAGGCTGGTCTGGAGTGGCGCGATCCGGGATGTTCCATGTGTCTGGCGATGAATGCTGACAAACTGGGGCAGGGGGAACATTGTGCATCCACCTCGAACCGGAACTTTGAAGGTCGTCAGGGCTTTGGTGGTCGTACCCACCTGGTGAGCCCGGCCATGGCCGCGGCAGCGGCTGTTACAGGCCACTTCATTGATGTCCGCGAATTGATGCACTGATCCACAGGAGAGAACCATGCGCGCATTTACGCAACACCAGGGCATTGTTGCCCCCATGGACCGTTCCAACGTGGATACGGACATGATTATTCCCAAGCAGTTTCTGAAATCCATCAAGCGTACGGGGTTCGGCCCGAACCTGTTCGACGAACTTCGCTATCTGGACGAAGGCAAGCCGGATCAGGATTGTTCCCAGCGGCCGATCAATCCGGACTTCGTGTTGAATCAGGACCGTTACAAGAACGCCAGCGTACTTCTGGCCCGGACCAACTTTGGCTGTGGCTCCAGCCGGGAGCATGCCCCCTGGGCACTGGATGATTACGGCTTTCGAGTAATTATCGCACCTAGCTTTGCTGACATCTTCTATAACAATTGCTTTAAGAATGGCCTGTTGCCCATTGTTTTGGAAGAAAAAGTGGTTGACCAGCTTTTTCAGGAAGCCGAGGCTCAAGAAGGTTATCAGTTGGCGGTGGACCTTGAGGCCAAAACCGTGACCACTCCGTCCGGAGAGTCATTCAGTTTCGATGTCGACGATTTCCGCCGGCACTGTCTGCTTAACGGGCTGGACGACATTGGCGTGACGCTGGAAGATGCTGAGCTGATCAAATCGTACGAAGAGAGCCGTCGGAAAACCGCTCCGTGGTTATTTGGCGCAGGTAATTGAGGGGCGTCAGTGTCGGATTACGCTTTCGCTAATCCGACCTACAAAAACCCAACAGGATCGTAGGTCGGATTAGCCAACGGCGTAATCCGACAAACCGAGCAATATCGACACCGTAGGTCGGATTAGCCAAAGGCGTAATCCGACAAACGAGAAACCCTGTAAGGAAAAGCTATGTCCAGAACTGTACTAATGCTCCCGGGTGACGGCATCGGCCCGGAAATTGTCGCTGAAGCCGAAAAAGTGCTTCACAAGATCAACGATAAATTTGACTTGGGGCTGACCTTTGAATCCGGGTTGGTCGGTGGTGCTGCCATTGATGAAACAGACAGTCCACTGCCTGACGACACTCTGGACAAGGCCCGTAAGGCGGATGCGATTGTTCTGGGCGCCGTGGGTGGCCCCAAGTGGGACGGTCTGCCCATGGCCAAACGCCCGGAAAAAGGGTTGCTGGGGCTGCGCTCCAGCCTGGAGCTGTTTGCCAACCTGCGGCCTGCGATTCTCTACCCACAGCTTGCTTCTGCCTCCTCCCTGAAGCCAGAGGTGGTTTCCGGCCTGGACATCATGATTGTGCGGGAACTGACCGGTGGCATCTATTTTGGCCAGCCCCGCGGTGTACGTGTGCTGGAAAGTGGTGAGCGCCAGGGCTACAACACATACGCCTACACCGAATCGGAAATTCGTCGTATCGGTCGGGTGGCTTTTGAGGCCGCCCAGCAGCGCGGCAAAAAACTGTGTTCCGTCGACAAGGCCAACGTGCTGGAAGTGACGGTCCTGTGGCGGGAAATCATGGAGGATCTGCGTCGGGAATATCCGGACGTTGAGTTGTCCCACATGTATGTTGATAACGCAGCCATGCAGTTGGTTCGTGCCCCGAAACAATTCGACGTGATTGTGACTGGCAACATGTTTGGTGATATTCTGTCGGACGAAGCGGCTATGCTCACTGGCTCGATTGGCATGTTGCCATCGGCATCGCTGAACTCGGAAAAGCAGGGTATGTACGAGCCTTGCCATGGTTCGGCGCCGGATATTGCCGGTCAGGGCGTGGCCAATCCGCTGGCAACCATCCTCAGTGCCGCGATGATGTTGCGGTACAGTCTGAACGAGGAAAAAGCCGCAGAAAACATTGAGGCGGCAGTCAGCAAGGTACTGGACCAGGGGCTTCGTACTGCGGACATCATGTCTGAAGGTGCGAAAAAAGTGTCCACCCGGGAAATGGGTGAGGCGGTTCTGGCGGCGTTGTAAGTCGCACCCAAGGTCACACATTTGAGACCCGACGGCAACGGGACGCAGTTGCTGCGGGGTCATCCATCCTGTCCCTGCCAGCGATAAAGGTAGCGGGCGGGCATAAAGCGAGGTTCAAAGGTCGCACATGAAGCGAGTTGGACTTATTGGTTGGCGTGGCATGGTGGGCTCAGTCCTCATGCAGCGCATGCGTGAAGAAAACGATTTCGCGGATATCGAACCGGTATTCTTTACCACATCCCAGGCCGGCAAACCGGCGCCGGACGTCGGTAAGGAAGGCGTTCCTCCACTGCAGGATGCGTTTGATGTCGATATCCTGAAAACCATGGATGTCATTGTTACCTGTCAGGGTGGCGATTACACCGGCGAGGTCTACCAGAAACTGCGGGACGCGGGCTGGGAAGGCTACTGGATTGATGCGGCATCCACGCTGCGGATGGTGGATCATTCCGTGATTGTCCTGGATCCGGTCAACCGCAATGTCATCGACGAAGCGCTGGACAAGGGCGTCAAGGACTACATCGGTGGTAACTGCACCGTCAGCCTGATGATGTTGGCCTTGGGCGGCCTGCTGGAGCAGGACCTGATCGAATGGGTGTCTCCGATGACCTATCAGGCGGCTTCCGGTTCCGGTGCCCAGAACATGCGCGAACTGCTCAACCAGATGGGCGAGCTGAACGGTAGCGTCAGCGCGGAACTCGAAGATCCGTCATCCGCGATCCTGGACATTGACCGCAAGGTCACCGAAACCATGCGCTCCGATGGCTTCCCGACCGAGCACTTCCAGGTGCCTCTGGCCGGCAGCCTGATTCCGTTCATCGACAAGCAGCTCGATAATGGTATGAGCAAGGAAGAGTGGAAAGCGGGCGTTGAGACCAACAAGATTCTTGGTCGCTCCGACAACCCGATTCCCATTGATGGTATCTGTGTCAGGATTGGCGCCATGCGCTCCCACAGTCAGGCACTGACCATCAAGCTCAAGAAGGACCTGCCGGTTTCCGAGATAGAGTCGATCCTGGCGAAGGCCAATGACTGGGTGAGAGTCATCCCCAATGACCGCGATGCGACCATTGAGGAGCTGACCCCGGCCAAGGTGACTGGCACTCTGAGTGTGCCCATCGGTCGCATCCGCAAACTGACCATGGGGCCGGAGTATATTTCCGCGTTCACCGTGGGGGACCAGTTGCTGTGGGGCGCTGCCGAGCCGCTGCGCAGGATGCTCCGGATTCTCCAGGAGCGTTAATTGCTGTGTAACGGTTGGTATTAAATGCCAACTGTGTCCGGTTTCAGAGAACTGGTCAGGGGGCGGAGGCTGAAATCAGTCTTCGCCCCTGTTATTTTCCAAGAGTGAATTTGTAGGTGTTAGTACTGGGGTTAGGCTACTATTTCCCGTGTCGGTGACACTGATCATCCTTCGGTAACAGTAAGTTCCGACCCTTTTATAAAAAAATGGTGCAACGACTGATGCTGATTGATTGATAAAAAGGGCTTTATCAACAATACTTGGCCCACTGAAAATTAAAAAAATTACATAACAACTATAGAAAACCAGACGGAAGTCATCCAACCTCGTCCGATTCTGTTTGAGAAAGCAGTAACGAATAACGGAGACTGGTAAGGAAAAAGCATGAAGGTACGCAAGCTTGCGGTTGCCCTGGCTCTGGCGGGAGGGCTCGGTTCCAGTGTCGCACAGGCCCTGGGGCTGGGTGAAATTGAACTGCAGTCCTATCTCAATGAGCCTCTGGAAGCGGATATTAATCTGCGTAAAAGCCAGGGAGTTGATCCTGACGATGTATTCGTCAATATCGCCTCTGAAAACGATTATCAGAGGGTGGGTATTGATCGAAACCACTTCCTTACCAAGCTCCAGTTTGAGGTCACGACCAGCAGTGACGGCAGTCTGATCGTCAATGTGTCCTCAAGAGAACCTCTCCGGGAGCCATACCTTAATTTCCTGTTGGAAGTGACTTGGCCCAGTGGTCGCTTGATGCGTGAGTATTCGGTATTGGTGGACCCGCCAGTCTACGCCGAAGAATCGGGGGTCCAGGAGCAGGTAGACGCACCGTCGACCCGCCAGGTATCGGCGCCTGAAACCCGTGCCAGGACAACCCCGCGTACCGATAGCCGTGTCGCTCCGCAGACTGCGGGTGGCGCCCGTACATTCGGCCCTACCGGCTCGTCTGATACGCTCTGGAAGATCGCGGCCAGTGTCCGTCCGAATGACAGCGTATCCATGCAGCAGGTCATGCTCGCCATCCAGGATCTCAATCCTGATGCGTTTATCGGCGATAACATCAACCGCCTCAAGCGCGGTGAAGTACTCAGGATTCCAGAGCTGGATCAGATCCAGAATCGCAGTCCTGCAGAAGCTAATCGTCAGGTCGCCGTCCAGAATGAAGAATTCTCCAGCCCCACCCGAACTGTGGATGCTACTGAGCCGAGCGCACCCGAAACATCGGTATCAGGCTCCGAAAGTGTCGGCGGTGATGAGCTTCGGCTGATTGCCGCCGATGACTCCGTTAGTCGCAATAGCGAGGACGGCGGATCGGCCGGCGGCGACGGTCAAACGGCCGGTGGCGTTGATGCCGGATCCGCTGTGGCTATGGAGGAGCTGGAAAGCGCCCGTCGAGAGAATGAAGAGCTGAATACTCGGGTCGAAGATCTGCAGGATCAGGTGAATACCCTGCAGCGGTTACTTGAACTCAAGAACAGTCAGTTGGCCGACATGCAGCAGATGACTGGTGAGGATGACGCTCAGGCTGCGGAACAGGAAGCGGGTGATAGCACCATGGAGGAAGAGCCCATGGCAGCCGGTGACCAGCTTTCCGGACAGGACGGCGCGGAGCAGCCGGGCGAGGGCGGCCCGGAAGGCGCAGGTGATACGTCCGGTAGCACAGCGGTGACCGACGAGGTTGCCGGAACCGGCGACACAGCCGATGTCGAGGGGGTTGATTCCGGTGAGGAGATGGCAGACTCCGATACTGACATGGCGGTAGCCGAGGACAGTGAAGCTGTTGCTGATGAGGATAGGGTTGCCAGCGATGAATCTGGCTTAGCCGTTCAGGATCCGTCTTCTGCGGAAGCGGTCGGTGGGGCACCGCAGGACGAAGCCCAGCCACCGGTTTCTCAACCGGATGCTGCCGGACAACCAGCTGATCCGGCGCAACAGCCGGCTAAAGGTTTTCCTGCGAATATCATAGATGCGATTACTAATAACTTCCTGTATCAGATCGCCTTGGGTGGTGGGCTGATCGTGCTGCTGTTGGTACTGCTGCTTCTCGCTCGTCGTAATGCCAATCGTGAGAAAGCATTTTATGACCAGATAAACGGCGAAGAGGGTGAGGCGGATTCCTTTGACCTGAACCTTGATGACGAGGGTACTGGCGAGACGTCTGCGGATGACCCCATGGCGGAGGCAGAAACCTATATCGCGTATGGCCAGACGGATAAAGCCGTTCAGACACTGGAGACAGCAATTTCCCGTGAGCCCAGCCGTACCGATCTGAGGCTGATGCTACTGGGCGTATATGCAGAGGCTCAGGATCGGAGCTCCTTTGACAAGCAGTTCCAGGAAGTTGAGGCGCTTGAGGATGACCGCGCCACCAGCGAGGCCGTTGCGCTGCGAGAAAAGCTGGAAGAAGCGGATGCCATGCCCAGCATCGATGACCTTGAATCCCAGTTGCGCTCTGATTCGTTCAAGCAACCCGATGAGTCCCGCAACGATCAGGCTGAGTCCAGCCAGCCGGAGCAGCCTGAGGACGAGCTTGAGGATTTGGAGGTTGATTTCTCTGACCTCGAAATAGCTGACTCGAGGGACGAAGAGGAAAAAACCGAGACGGAGTCAGACAGCGGCATGGTTGAATACGACCTGTCTGGTCTGGAAGACTCTGCTGATGACTCCGCACCCGATATTGAGAGCAAGGACGCGGAAGAATCGTTGGATTTCGACTTCGAGGTGAGCAGCGACGACACGTCCGATGATGTGTCAGACGAGCTGTCCCTGGAAGACTTCGATAGCCTTGAAACTGATCTCACCACGGATGAGCCTTCAGAGCAGGCGGAGGAGTTGCCCTCCTTTGAAGAAACCTCAGAAGCGAAAGCTCAGGAAAGTGAGGGTCTCGGAGATCTCGACGAGTCGTTCCTGGATGAGCTGGACGCAGAGCTTGATAAGGTTGCCGGTGAGTCAGAGGATGATGAATCCCTGACCGACGACGAGTCAGCTCTGGACGATCTGGAGTTGGATGTTTCCGATGAAGACCTGGCGCTGATGGAAGAGTTTTCGGATTCCGAGGATACCGATACTTCGGAAACCCTGGAGTCTGCTCCGGCGCTTGATGAGGAGCTTGACCTGGAGGATTCCCTGATGGACATGGACAGTGATACACCGGAGGAACTGGCTTCTGCGGAGGAAAGTCTTGAGGCCTCCTCGGTGCAGGAAGAGGAATTGCCGGATCTTGGCGAGGCCGATTTGGCCGCTACCCCGGAGGAGCCTTTTTCCGACAGTGACCTGGAGCCCCCGGTGGCTTCTGATTCACTGGATACAGGTGCCCGGAAATCAGCTGTTGATGACATTGATGAGTCCGATCTTGGCGACGAAGACGATTTTGATTTCCTGGCCGGCACCGATGAGGCTGCCACCAAGCTTGACCTGGCCAGAGCCTATATTGAAATGGGCGATGTAGACGGCGCCCGTGACATTCTCGAAGAAGTGGCGCTGGAAGGCGATGATGAGCAAAAGGCAGAGGCACAGGATCTCCTTAAAAATCTGTCCTGATTCGTTATAATCAGGCTTGTCGAACGCAGAACGCCGACTCCCGGGACAGTGTCCCGGCCACAGTCGGCGTTTTGTTTTGTTATACCGGTTATTCGGATTATCTCTTGTTCCAGAACCCGCAAGCACTTACCACAGAAAATGCCATTGGCGATGGTCGCGTCGCACTGGCTTTTGAATACGACGGCCGTTCCTTCCACGGCTGGCAGTTGCAGAAATCCGGTGTACGATCAGTAGAGGCGGAGTTGACCAGGGCGGTATCAAAAGTCGCCGATCATGAAGTGGATCTGGTCTGTGCGGGTCGGACCGATGCCGGTGTCCATGCCAGCTATCAGATTGCGCATTTCGACACCTCGTCGATACGCAACCTGCGTTCGTGGGTAATGGGCATCAATACGGCGTTGCCTGACGATATCGCTGTACATTGGGCGGGTAACGGCGTCGGTGATTTCCACGCCCGATTTTCCGCAACTTATCGTCGATACCGGTATGTGATCTATAACCACCCGGTCAGGCCCGGCATTCAGCGAGGCCAGGTCAGCTGGACTTTTCGGCCGCTGGATGCCGACCGAATGAATCAGGCGGCACAGTTCCTGAAAGGTGAGCACGACTTTTCGTCGTTTCGCGCGGCAGGGTGTCAATCCCGCAGTCCTAATCGTTTCATGGAGCACATCCAGGTAAGCCGAAATGGCGAGTTTGTCGTAATAGATGTGCAGGCCAACGCGTTTCTCCATCATATGGTAAGGAACATGGCCGGGGCATTGATGGCGGTTGGCACCGGGAAGCGACCTGTCGACTGGATTCGTGAGATACTGGACGCTAGGGACCGTACAGTGGCGGGGG
The DNA here is from genome assembly GCA_022014155.1 of Marinobacter sp. Classification (GTDB taxonomy): domain Bacteria; phylum Pseudomonadota; class Gammaproteobacteria; order Pseudomonadales; family Oleiphilaceae; genus Marinobacter. The sequence goes on from JAKLLS010000035.1 coordinate 23,400, forward strand.
TAACTGCTCCGGCGTTTGGGCTGTATCTGGTCGATGTGGGGTACCCCGAGCGATTCGGGATACCTCCAGCGCTGTGTGGCCCCGGCTTTCTCCGTCCCTGGTTTGAACCTGGAGATAATCGGCCACGGCCGCCCACGTGGACTCATCGAACTGATTGATTCAAGGCCTATGAGAACCCGAGTCAAAATCTGTGGCATAACCCGTCCCGAAGATGTTCGTGCTGCTGCACAGGCAGGCGCGGATGCGGTGGGCTTCGTATTTTACGAACCCAGCCCCCGGTCCGTGAGTCCGGCCCTGGCAAAGGACCTGGTGTCGGTCCTGCCGGCTTTTGTCGGGGCGGTGGGGCTGTTTGTGAATCCCGAGCGAGAGTGGGTTGAGCAGGTTCTGAGCACCGTTCCTCTCGACCTTCTTCAGTTCCATGGCGATGAGTCGCCGGAGTTTTGTGCCAGCTTTGGCAAGCGTTGGATCAAGGCGGTTCGTGTTCGTCATGCCGGTGATATTGAGGCCGCCTATGCACGCTATGGAAACGCCAGCGGACTGTTGGTAGATGCCTGGGATCCCCAGCGTTATGGCGGGACGGGTAAAAGCTTCAACTGGTCATTGATTCCGGCCAGTCGTCCGCTACCACTGATATTGGCCGGTGGGCTGGCATCTGATAATGTTGCCATCGCCGTAGCGCAGGTTAGGCCCTGGGCTGTTGATGTCAGTGGGGGCGTGGAGAGCAGCAAGGGCTTAAAAGACAGTGCAAAAATTTCCGATTTTATAAACGAGGTTCACCGTGTCGATGAAACTGACTGAAGAAATGCTGAGCGCACTTCCGGATGCACGGGGCCACTTCGGTGCCTACGGCGGACGGTTTGTGTCGGAAACCCTGATGGATTCCCTGATGACGTTGGAGAGAGAATACCTGCGTCTGAAGAATGACCCGGAATTTCAGAAAACCTTTGACGAGGATCTGGCGAACTACGTTGGCCGCCCAAGCCCCCTGTATTTTGCGGAGCGTTTGACCCGTGAAACCGGCGGTGCCCAGATCTGGCTCAAGCGGGAAGACCTGAATCACACGGGCGCCCACAAAGTTAACAACACCATTGGTCAGGCGCTGCTGGCCAGTTTCCTTGGCAAGAAACGGGTCATTGCGGAAACCGGTGCCGGACAGCACGGCGTCGCGACGGCCACGGTTTGTGCCCGCCTGGGACTGGAATGCCATGTGTTCATGGGGGCGGAAGACATCAAGCGCCAGTCCCTGAACGTGTACCGGATGAAACTCCTTGGGGCCGAGGTCCATTCCGTGGAAAGCGGCACCAGAACCCTTAAGGATGCCATGAATGATGCCATGCGCGACTGGGTGTCGAATGTGGATGAAACCTTCTACATCATAGGTACCGTCGCGGGTCCGCACCCTTATCCCTTGCTCGTGCGGGATTTCCAGTCAGTGATCGGTCGCGAGACCCGCCGGCAGTCTCTTGAGCAGGCCGGCAAACTGCCTGATGCTCTGGTGGCGTGTGTGGGTGGTGGTTCCAACGCAATTGGCATGTTCTATCCGTTCCTGACCGATGAGAGCGTGCAGATGTATGGGGTTGAAGCAGGTGGTCTGGGCATAGAGACCGGTCAGCATGCCGCTCCATTGTGCGCGGGTCGCCCCGGTGTGCTTCACGGCAACCGGACCTACCTGATGGAAGATGAGAATGGCCAGATCGCTGGCACCCACTCCGTGAGCGCAGGTCTCGATTATCCGGGTGTTGGGCCAGAGCACAGCTGGCTGAAAGACATCGGGCGCGCCCGTTATGTGTCGGTGACTGATGATGAAGCACTTGACGGGTTCCGCACGCTAACCCGGGTTGAAGGCATCATGCCGGCCCTGGAGTCCGCGCATGCGGTGGCCTATGCGCTTAAATTGGCGCCAACCATGGACAAGGATCAGGTCATCGTGATTAATGTCTCGGGCCGTGGTGACAAGGACATTCACACCATCGCCCAGTTGGATGGCATTGAAGCCTGAATAACCGGTAAACACTCAGTGTAGAACAGACAGGAGCAGGCATGAGTCGAATTGAAGGGGTGCTCAAGTCCCTGAAAGGGCAGGGACGCAAGGCGTTGATCCCTTATATTACGGCGGGTGATCCGCACCCGGACCAAACCGTTGGTCTGATGCACACCCTGGTAGAGGCAGGGGCGGATATCATCGAGCTGGGTGTCCCGTTCTCCGATCCCATGGCCGATGGCCCGGTGATTCAAATGGCCTGCGAGCGGGCCCTGAAGCACGGCACTTCGCTGCGTCAGGTGATCGCTATGATCAAGCAGTTCAGGGAAACCGATGACGCCACGCCGGTGGTTCTCATGGGGTACCTTAACCCGATGGAGGCCATGGGGTACGAGGCTTTTGCAGATGCGGCAGCTGACGCCGGTGTAGACGGGATACTGACGGTGGACCTTCCTCCGGAGGAGGCAGACGACGTTGCCCCGTTATTTACCGCCCGCAACCTGGATGCCATTTTTCTGCTGGCCCCGACCACTACGGATGATCGTATTCGCTCAATCAGCGAGCACTCATCCGGATATGTGTACTATGTTTCATTCAAGGGAATTACCGGAGCAAGCAAGATCAATGTGGATGAAGTGGCTGCCAAGGTCGCCCATATTCACGACATCACAGCACTGCCGGTGGGTGTTGGTTTTGGTATTCGTGACGCCGAAACCGCTGCGGCAGTCGGTCGGGTATCCGATGGTGTAATTGTTGGCAGCGTATTGGTCGATACAATAGCCCGAAATCAGGCAGATTCTGATCAGCTGAAACGGGCGCTGACGGATCTGCTCCACCCGATGCGAGAAGCACTGGACGGTCTGGCTTCCTGAGCCTCAGGAAGCCAGGCGGGCAGGCATCAAAGGATAGGATGAAAACATGAGTAACTGGCTGGATAAAATCATGCCGAGCAAGATTCGCTCGGAATCCAAGCAGCGCACAGGCGTACCTGAAGGGTTGTGGAAGAAGTGCCCCAAATGCGGTGCTTTCCTCTACAAGCCTGAGCTTGAGAAGAATCTGGATGTCTGCCCCAAATGTAATCATCACCTGAGGGTGAGTGCTCGTCGCAGACTGGATATATTCCTGGATGCCGATGGCCGGGAGGAAATTGCAGCCGATCTGGAACCCTGGGACCGCCTCAAGTTCAAGGACAGCAAACGCTACAAGGACCGTCTTGCCCAGGCTCAGAAGTCCACGGGTGAGAAAGATGCCCTGGTTGTCATGAAAGGGACGACCCTTGGGTTGCCTTTGGTGGCCTGCGCCTTTGAGTTCAACTTCCTTGGCGGCTCCATGGGGCAGGTTGTGGGCGAGAAGTTTGTGCAGGCGGCGAATGTCTGTCTCGAGGAACGTATTCCCCTGGTCTGTTTTTCAGCCAGCGGTGGTGCACGCATGCAGGAGGCAATCATTTCCCTGATGCAGATGTCGAAAACGGCGGCTGTACTTGAGCGAATGAAGCTGGAAGGTATCCCCTATATTTCTGTAATGACCGATCCCGTGTTCGGTGGGGTATCCGCGAGTCTGGCCATGCTGGGTGACCTGAACATTGCCGAGCCGAACGCCCTGATCGGGTTTGCCGGCCCCCGGGTTATCGAGCAAACCGTTCGGGAGAAGCTGCCAGAGGGGTTCCAGCGCAGTGAATTCCTGTTGGAGCACGGTGCTATCGACATGATTCTCCATCGCCACCAGATGCGTGAGCGTATCACCCATGTGCTGGCGAAGTTTACTGGCCAGGAAAAACCGGCAACCGAAGCTCCGATAGAGTTTGAAGTCACTGAAAGACCGGAAACCGATGCCCCCGAAAGTTGACCATCTATCCCGGCACCCGGAAGCTCCGGGTGCCGGAGCCACACTGGATCAGTGGCTCTCCTACCTCGAATCGATTCATCCCGCAGAAATTGATCTCGGCCTTGATCGCGTGTTGATGGTGCTGCGTCGGCTTTTTCCGCGCAAACCGCAGGCACGGATTATCACAATTGCCGGCACCAATGGAAAAGGCAGCACGGTCGCCTGCCTGGAGGCGTTATTGATGGCTGCGGGCCGGAGCACCGGTGCGTACACCTCGCCACATCTTCAGCGTTACAACGAGCGTGTGCGGGTGAATGGCAAAGACGTTGGCGATAAGGAATTGATTGCTGCCTTCTGTAAAGTGGAGGCAGCCCGTAAGGGTATAACCCTGACGTACTTCGAGTTCGGTACCCTGGCAGCTTTCGTGCTGTTGGCTGATGCTGAGGTTGAGGACTGGATTCTGGAGGTCGGACTCGGTGGGCGGTTGGATGCCGTTAATGTACTCGATCCTGATTTGGCGATCATAACGTCAGTGGATATCGATCATGTTGCCTTCCTCGGCAATGATCGGGAGATCATCGGCTTCGAAAAGGCAGGGATACTCAGGCCCGAGATACCGGCCATCTATGCGGATATAGACCCACCCCGGTCCGTTCTGCAACAGGTCGCAGCGCAGCGCGTCAAGCTGCAGCGTCTGGGTCACAGCTACCACATTGACGACAGGGACCGGGAAGTTGTTGTTCGCTTTCAGGACGACGACCCCGCAATATCCCTTCCAACGGTTTCGTTGCCGGTAAACAGTGTTGCTGCGGCAGTGGTTGCCTTTCGGGAACTCGAACCAGAACAGTCGCCTGATTCCGTAGCCGAAGTGGTTGCACGGGTGCGGGTTCCGGGGCGGTTCGAGAAGTTGGCCAGTCACCCCGACGTATACGCGGATGTGGGCCATAATCCCCACGCTGCCCGCTGGCTTGCGGCTCGCCTTGAGTCTATGAAGTCATCGACCGGGCGTTTGATTGCGGTCTATGGCGCGCTTTCCGACAAGGACGTTGAGGGGGTTGTTCTGGCCATGTCGCCAATTGTTGATCAATGGTATCTGGGAGGGCTGGACTGCCCCCGCGGATTGGCTATCGGAGAGCTTTCGGAGCGGGTCGCATCAGTCGACTCCGGGCTGGATATCATTGAGAGCACTACAGTATCCGGTGCACTCCAGACAGCACTGGAGAGCGCAAACCCGAATGATCTGATTATCGCCTTCGGCTCGTTCTTTACCGTCGCGGAGATCCGTCGAGATCAAGAGGCCAGGTGACAGGATGGACAGGGAACAGTCTTAAAGTTTGGTCATACCCGGGAGTGAGGCTTTGAGTTCTCAGTAACAGGCGGTTAGTATCGGGCCTGATTGCCAACTTCCATTGCCGCCAGTGAGATAAA
>JAKLLS010000151.1 GCA_022014155.1 Marinobacter sp.
CTTCAAAGGTGCGGGTTATCGGGTCAGCCGACGTGGAGAAGGCCGTAATTCGGGCCGGGATAGCCTTGTCCGGAAGTGAACTGAGCACAACCTTGATGTCGGCGTTTTGTTCGATCTCCGCGGCGGATGTGACGGGCTTATGTCCTACCCAGTCGGCTTCAGGGATATTGACCTTCATTTCCAGGGCATCGTCGCTTTGCAGAATCATCACCGGTTGCTTGGCTTGCACATTGGCAAAGTCCTCCACCAGCTTGCGGGCAACGCGCCCGCTAAACAGAGCCTGCATAACAGTGTCTTCAACGGCTTTATTGGCCCTCTGGAGCCCTGCCTCCGCCACCTCCAAGGAGCGTTTGGCCATGTCCAGCTGCTGTGCCGTCACTGCATTTCCCTGGTAGGCTTTGTCATAGCGATTGAAGTCCGCCCTGGCGGCATTGCGCTCGGCGCGGGCCCGATCACGTTCGGACTCGTAATCCCGCGGATCGAGCCTGGCCAGTACCGTACCGGCCTCTACCCGATCACCTTCGGTGACTGGCATTTCAATGATGCGCCCGGAGACCTCAAATGCCATTTCCGATTGCTGCACCGCAGAGACGCTACCGGGAAACCTCAACGTCCGGGGGCTGGCCGTCTCACCCACGGTGAAAAGCTTGACCGGCCGAGAGACAGGTTCCGGCGTTTTTTGCTCCTGCTCGCCACACGCACTGACCACAAGTGCGAGCGGTAACCAAAGCCAAAATACCCTGAAGCGGTTGTGCGTACGTTTCATACGGCCTCCGAAAAGAAAATTTGCCGCTATCCGATCCATCTCGTTGTCATTGGCTCCGGTATTGGGTGCTCATGACGATAAGCAGCCGTCGTTTTACCCAAGCTTTTTTCTACGCGCGTTACGGTTAATGTAGCCGTCAATTCGGTTTGCAGCACCCAGAGCGAATTTGAGGGCGCACCACTGCAGCGGCTCAGGCAGCGTTGTAGGTGACTTATGCCGCAGTGCCGAAAGCAGCGGATGCTCGGAACCACCAATTCGCTCACTAAGTAGCTTTCCCATAAGAGATTGGGTAGCAACGCCATGCCCGGAGCACCCGGCGGTGTAGAGAATGTTCTGGTTGGCGCCGGTCTCGCCCACCACCGGCAAGGCGTCGTAGGCAAGGCTGACATAGCCGCTCCAGCAGGCCTGGATACCAAGCCCTTTCAGGGTTGGGAAGCGATCATTCAGTGCTACTGCGAGTTCGCGATAAGCGGCTTTGTCCGGGACGTTTGGCGTTTTTGAGCCATACACATAGTTCAGCCGCTTGGTCGTAATAACCAGCGTATTGCGGGCGGTCAGGCGATGACTTTCCATGGTCAGGTGCGGCGTCACAATGCCCTCTCGTCCCTGCCATCCCAAGGACGCAAGTTGCGAGGCGGTCAGCTGTTCGGTTTCGATCGCAGAAACGCGCAATGGCGCCACCTTGTTCCCCAGCAGACCGAGCTGAGGGGTATAGGCATTGGTCGCTAACACCAGGTAAGGTGCGCTTACCCGACCCCGTTCGGTGTCGCAAGTGACTACCGGTCCCTCAGTGTAGGAAACCAGCGGAGTCTGTTCGTAGAGTTTTACACCGGCCTGCAACGCCGTGCGCCTGAGGCCCAGCACATACTTGCCGGGGTCCAGTGTGCCGCCGTGTTTCTGGTAGCAGCCAAACAGAAACGCCGGCGGTATTCCGCGAGCCCGCATCTCCGTTTGATCCAGGAATTCTGTCTGCGAACCCAGTTCCAGGCCAAGCTCCATGCTCTTTCGCAGTCTTTTCTCCTGGGAGGCGTGAACAGCCGCGCGAATAATGCCGGAGGCGTTGTAGTCGCAGTCTATTCCCAGCTTGTCGAGCCGACCTTCCACATAGGCAACGCCTTCATCGTAGAAACGGACAATCTCCCTGGCTTTCTCCCGACCGACTCGTTTGAGAAAGAATTCGAACTCGATCCCCATGCTGCCAGCAAGATATCCTGCGTTACGCCCACTCGCACCGAAGCCGGCGAAGTCGCGCTCCAGAACGACCACATTGGCGCCCGCCTCGGCCAGTTCCAGGGCGGTGGAGAGGCCGGCGTAGCCGGCACCGACAATAACCACGTCGGCGTTGATTTCATCTTCAAGCGGCGGCTGAAGATCCGTCGGCTTCTCCAGCCAACCGCCATGAGGACGGAATTTATTCAGGGCAATGTTGACGTTTTTATCCAGATCACTAGCCATAGCAGCCTCAAGCAGGAATCAGGCAATCGCCTCGGTTTGTGTCAGGCTGGCAGTTAACCGGCCATTAATGATGTTGGCGGCCTCACGGGCAATCCGAGTGACCAATTACGATTTGGATAATCGTAGCAAGGCCGCCACATTAACACAACGAACGTTATGTTTATTTGAGAAAGGGAGTACCCGAAACTACATCAGGGCGTATGACCATTCGCGCCGGATGGGAGAGAGGCCTGCAGCTGCTCTCTGTATTTCTTTGGGGTTGTTCCAAACCAGCGCCGGCAGGATCGGCTCAGGGTGCTTTGTTCGGTGTAGCCCAGAAGCCCGGCTATCTGGACCATATGCAGACCTGGCTCGCCCAGGTAACGAATAGCCTGCTGCCGCCGCTCCCGATCCAGCAGCTCTTCATATCGATACCCTTCTTCGGCCAGGTGGCGCTGCAGGGTTCGGGGATGAATGGCCAGTTCGGCAGCAATAGTGTCGGCGCTGCAAAGCCCGGTGGGCAGAAGCCGACCTATTAACTCAGTCACCCGTGCCGAGAGTGCAGTGCTACCGGGCGCATAGTGCGACTCGAGGTATCTGGTTGCATAGTACAAGGCCTGGGAGTCGGCATGATCGATGGGCTGGCGTGCCAGGTTTGCCGAAATCCGCCATCCACACCAGTCCTGATCGAACCTTACTTCGCAGCCAAACGATTTCGCGTAGCTTTCGTCCGATCCCACCTGACCATGAAGGAAGGACACCAGCTCCGGCCTGGCGCTTTCCCCTGCAAGCATTCGAAGGATTTGCATCGCATTGGCAAGACTCAGTTCATAGGACTGGCGTAACTGTGGCGGCGACAACTCCGTAATCCGGTAATCGAATTGAACCCAGTCTCCAGTTCCGGAAGGCTGTAGGCGAAGCAACAGCGCAGGACAGTGGATGTACAGGTAGCTGGCAATCGCCTCAAACGCTTCGATAACGGAGCCTGAGTTTCGCGCGATGACGGCGACCGGCCCCAACATCTCCAGGCCTTGCCATTGCGCAAGCCGCAGCCCGAAATCCGGACATTTCAATTGCGCCGCCGTGGCTTCGAGCAACAGAACGCCACTCCGGTAAAGAACAAAGGAATCGTCCGGTCTTTCCGGGGCTGGCGGAATGTGAAAACGAGCCAGATACCGGTTCGGATCCCCACCCAGCTTCTTCACCAGCTCATCGTACCCCCACAAATTGGTCGCTTGAATCAGGCTGCCCATCACACCCTCAATAAATTCCACCGTAGTCGTGTCCGGTATTGTTAAACATGTGTCCGATATTGACAATAAATTAGTCGCCAATACACATAAATTACTCAATATCCAGCCTCTCTATCACCGGTTCTCGATGAACGTGGAGCGCACATGAGTAAGCAGCATTACAACGTAATAATAATTGGTGCAGGACTGTCCGGCATTGGAACAGCTTGTCATCTGGCAGAGGATTGCCCGGACAAAAGCCTGGCTATCCTGGAGCGCCGTGAGCGCATAGGCGGTACCTGGGACCTGTTCCGCTATCCGGGTATTCGATCAGATTCGGATATGTTGACCTTTGGGTACAACTTTCGCCCCTGGAACGGACTCAAGATTCTGGCAGGCGGACGCTCGATTCGCGACTACATCGAAAAGACCGCCGATCAATATGGCGTGAAGGACAAGGTTCGGTACGGCCTGAAGACCACCAACGCAGACTGGTCCAGCGAAGATCAACGCTGGCATATCACCGCCTTGCATGAACCCAGTGGCGAGACTCGGGAATACAGTTGCGATTTTCTTATCAGTTGCACCGGTTATTACAACCACGATGACGGCTTTCGCCCCGAATTCCCCGGGGAAACCGACTTCGAGGGGCAAATCATCCATCCCCAGCACTGGCCCGAAGACCTGGATTACAGCGGTAAGAAAGTGGTCGTGATTGGCAGTGGCGCGACAGCGGTCACGTTAGTGCCTTCGATGGCTGAGAAGGCCGGGCATATCACCATGCTCCAGCGGTCCCCTTCCTACGTCTATTCAATTCCGTCTGTAGACAAGATCACTGCCGCACTTCAGCGGGTCATGCCTTCTCGCTGGGCATTCAGCCTGGCCCGTAAAAGAAACATCTTGATGCAGCGCGTTATGTACGTTTCATGCCGTCGCTGGCCCACGCTGATGCGTCGCGTTCTTCTTTCCCATGTCCGCAAACATGTTGGCCCCAACGTCGACATGAAACATTTCTCGCCGGATTACATGCCCTGGGACGAGCGCCTGTGTGCGGTGCCTGATGCGGACCTGTTCAAGGCCTTGAGAGCAGGAACAGCGTCCATTGAAACGGATCACATCGATCACTTCACCAGCAAGGGCATCCTGCTGAAATCAGGCAAAGAACTTGAAGCCGACATCATCATCGCGGCAACCGGGCTCAACCTTCAGATGTTTGGCGGTATGAAGCTGTCTGTTGACGGGAAGGCCGAGGTCCTGGGCGACAAGATGGCCTATAAGGGGGTCCTGGTTGAAAAGATGCCTAACCTGGCCTGGATATTCGGCTACACCAACTCCTCATGGACACTCAAGCTGGACATTGCAGCAGACTACCTTTGCAGGCTTTTCAAGTTTATGAATAGCCAGAAACTGGATGTTGTCATTCCCCAGGATATCGACCAGAGCAGACTTGACGAAGGCATCCTGGACTCGCTGAGTGCGGGTTATGTGCAACGTGGAAAACATCGCCTCCCCAGGCAGGGTAAACATTACCCCTGGCAAATCCTGATGAATTACAGGTATGACAGGAAAATGTTGCTTAAAGATGCCATAGAGGACAGGCGACTGATCTTTAAGTCCGCTAAAGACCGCAAAGCGAGTCCTGAGAAAAGCAGGCGAGCCGCGGCCTGACCCCACAACACAACCGTCCAACAACAAGAGAGTTACGTATGCAAGGCAAAATGATGAATCAGCCTCTGATCGTGTCTTCCATTCTGGAACATGCAGAGCGATATCATGGTGACATCGAGATTGTTTCCCAAACTGTCGAAGGCCCCATTCATCGCTATACCTATGCAGAGGCTCATAAACGTTCCAAAAAGGCGGCCAACGCGCTACTGACGCTTGGTGTTGACACCGGAAGTCGCATTGCCACGCTGGCCTGGAACAACTTCCGACATTTTGAGCTTTATTACGCCATTTCAGGTATTGGCGCCATTACCCACACGGTAAACCCCCGACTTTTTCCCGAGCAGGTAAGCTGGATTGTGAGCGACGCTGAAGATCAGATTCTGTGCTTCGATACCAGCTTCTCAACCCTGGTTGAATCCATAGCGCCGCAATGCCCGAGCGTAAAGTACTGGATTGCCATGACCGACCGGGACCACATGCCGGATATACGCGTCCAGAACCTGGTTTGTTACGAGGATCTGATAGCCAGCGAATCCGAGGAGTTTACCTGGCCCCGGCTCGATGAGAACTCAGCTTCATCACTGTGTTACACCTCAGGAACCACCGGCAATCCCAAAGGCGTTCTGTACTCCCATCGATCAACCCTGCTTCATGCATTGTCGAGCGCCCTCCCCGATGCCATGAACCTCTCAGGCCAGGATGTGGTCCTGCCCGTTGTCCCCATGTTCCATGTGAATGCCTGGGGCATTCCCTATACCGCACCGCTGGTGGGCGCGAAGTTGGTCTTCCCGGGCGATGGTATGGACGGCGAAAGCCTCTACCAACTGTTTGAGAATGAAGGCGTGACCTTCTCTGCCGGTGTTCCAACCGTCTGGCTGGGTGTTCTTCAGCATCTGCGGAATTCAGGCTCGAAACTGTCCACCGTGGAGCGAATGATTGTCGGCGGAGCCGCCTGCCCGCCCGCGCTGATGCGGAATTTCAAAGATGAATATGGCATCACCATCCAGCATGCCTGGGGAATGACCGAGCTGTCGCCGCTGGGCACCGTCAACACCCCCAAGTCCAAGCACCGTGGGTTGAACGATGAAGAGCGCTTTAAGCTTGATATCAAGCAGGGGCGCCCGCCATTCGGAATTGACCTCAAGATTGTTGACGACAATGGCAACGAACTTCCCCGTGACGGGCAGACGTCCGGAGACCTGCTGGTTCGTGGATATTGGGTCATCGACCAGTACTACAACAAGGACGACAGCCCACTCGTAGACGGCTGGTTCCCCACCGGCGACGTGGCCAACCTGGACATGGATGGCTACCTGCAGATTACCGATCGCTCGAAAGACGTGATCAAATCCGGCGGCGAGTGGATTAGCTCCATCGAACTGGAAAACATTGCCATGAGCCACTCTGCGGTGTCCGAAGCGGCTGCTTTAGGGCTGTCCCATGAGAAGTGGGACGAGCGGCCGCTGCTCGTGGTGGTCAGGAAAGCCGGCCAGGACGTTAGCCGGGAAGAGATCCTCGCCCATTACCAGGGCAAAGTCGCGAAGTTCTGTATTCCGGATGATGTGGTTTTTGTGGATGAAATACCTCACACCGCTACCGGCAAGGTCAGCAAAGTCACGCTGCGCAAGCAGCTCAGCGACTACCGCTGGCCTGCCCCAAAGTGAGGGTACACCATGTACAACAGCCATGATTCAGCCGACACGGCGGGCTTTACGCACTACTTCAAACCCGCGAAGGGGCACTGGAAGTACTCGCTTCTCAACCTGCTCCTTCGCACCACGGTAAAGTGGCGACACGGGCTGGAAGTAGACGTTGGCTCGGTACGGAAGCAGGTTGCAAAACTGGACCGGCAGGCGCCGAGTCAACTGCCCGGCATTAAACGCTTGAAGGCCGATTGTAATGGTGTATCGGGCGAATGGCTGGTGCCCGGCAACCATCGCGATAACCGGGTTTTGCTCTACATTCACGGAGGCGCGTTCGTCGCCTCCACTCCGGATGTTCATGCAGCGATGGTGGCGCCCTGGTGCGAATCGCTTCAGGCGAGGGCCCTGATGGTGGATTACCGCCTGGCACCTGAGCACCCTTTTCCCGCGGCCAGCGATGACTGCTTCGCGGCCTATAAGTGGTTATTGGATCAGGGCTTCGAATCCAGGGACATCGTTATCGTCGGCGACTCCGCCGGCGGCAACCTGGTTTTGAGCACCTTGTTGCGCCTCAAGGCCGAACAGCTCGCGCTACCAGCCTGCGCCGTGCTGCTGTCGCCCTTTCTCGATTTCACCCTGAGCGGAAAAAGTGCGCTGACCAATGCCAGGCGAGATCCGATCTTCACGTCTGCATTCGCGATTGGCATCCGCAATCACTACGCACCTGCGGAGTTGCACTCAGATCCCCTGGTGTCGCCATTACTGGGTGATTTCAGTGGCCTTCCGCCGATGCTTTTCCAGGTTGGCAGCACGGAAATGCTCCTGGACGATTCTGTCAGGGCGGCAACGAAGGCCAACGAACAGGGCATACCCGTGCAACTCGATATCTGGGAAGCGCTGCCCCATGTTTTCCAAACGATCGATGCATTGCCACAAGCGAAGGTCGCCGCACAACGAATCTGCAGGTTTATCGCTGAGAACACGGAGTGGAATCAATCATGACCAACTACGATTTCGACTACTTGATCATCGGCTCTGGCTTTGGTGGAAGCGTGTCAGCCCATCGCCTGACCCAGAAAGGTTATTCAGTCGCCGTTATGGAAATGGGCAAGCG
>JAKLLS010000152.1 GCA_022014155.1 Marinobacter sp.
CCCATCGCCTGACCCAGAAAGGTTATTCAGTCGCCGTTATGGAAATGGGCAAGCGTTGGCGCGCTGAGGACTTTCCCGAGTCCAATACCCAGGTAAATCGTTATTACTGGCGCCCAAAGATTGGCCTGCGTGGATTCTTCAACCTGCGTCCTTTCCGCCACGTTGCGATCATCTGTGGCAACGCCGTTGGTGGCGGCTCGATCACCTACGCCAATACCCTTCTGGTACCACCGGATTCCATCTGGGAGGAAGGCTCCTGGGCCGGGCTGTCAGACTGGAAGAAGGAGATGCCCGCTCACTATGCGGAAGCCGAACGAATGCTCGGTGTCACTGAAAACCGGATCTTTGGCACAGCAGACCACCTGCTAAAGGAGATGGCGGAACTCCAGGGCGTCGGTCACACCTACAAACCGACTCGCGTCGCGGCCTTCTTTCCACCGGAGGGTGAGGAAGGTGGCAAAACCTACCCCGACCCCTACTTCGGCGGTGAAGGCCCGGACCGGGGAACCTGTACCGGCTGCGGCAGCTGCATGACCGGCTGCAAGTACAACGCAAAAAACACGTTGGATAAAAACTACCTCTACTTTGCTGAAAAGAATGGCGCAAAAGTCTATGCCGAAACCCGTGTGGTCGATGTCCGCCCGCTCGACGGTAAAGCGGACGGCTCCGCCGGTTACGAAATCACCACCGAACGTTCTACCGCCTGGGTTCGCAAGCAACGTCAAACCTTCCGTGTAAAGAGCGTTGTTTTCTCGGCGTCCTCCCTGGGCACCCAGGAACTGTTGTTCAAACTCAAACAGACCGGCTCCCTGCCCGACATTTCCGATGATCTGGGCAATCGTGTCCGCACCAACGCTGAATCGATTGTGGGCATCCGCTTTCCGGGCAACGACATCAACATCAGTGAAGGCGTGGCCATTGGCTCTGGCATTCACATTGACGAGCACACCCATATCGAGGCCACCCGCTACGGTAACGGCCACAACATGATGAGCACGCTGATGACGCTGATGGTTGACGGCAAAGGCCCCCTGCGAATCCTTCGTTGGTTCTGGGCCATGCTTCGCCATCCGGTGACCTTTGCCCGAGCGGTAAGCCCGTCCAACTGGGCTCGCCAGTCGCTGATTTTCCTGGTGATGCAGACTCTGGACGCTTCCCTGAATATGCGGTTCAAGCGGCGCTGGTATTGGCCTTTCTCCAGAATCCTTTGCAGTGAGGGGAAGAAAATCCCGACAAATATCCCCCAAGCCAACGAGTTCACCAAGAAGATGGCCGCGCATTTCAATGGCATTCCGTTTACCACGGCAACCGAAGTGTTCTTCAACGTACCGTTTACTGCGCACTGTATGGGCGGCTGCGCGATGGCCGACAGCCCAGAGAAAGGCGTGATCGACGCTCAGAACCGGGTATTCAATTACCAGAACCTCTATGTGGTCGATGGCGCCATGCTTGGCGCCAACCTGGGGGTAAACCCCAGCCTGACCATTACCGCACTGGCTGAACGCGCAATGAGTTTTATCCCTCCCCGGGATGAGGCAATGAAGGAAGCGACCACATGAATCAATTTGTCACCCCCAACGCGAAAACCGTCACCGCGGTCAATCCTGCAACAGGCGATGTTCTCGGGGAAGCACTCCACACCCCGGAAGATCAATACGCCTCAATCTTCCAGCGGGCCAGACAAGCCCAGAAGGTCTGGGCCAAACAGAGCTTTGCCCAACGTCGCACCCACCTGGTAAAGATGCGGAATTACATCCGTGACCATGCCGGCGAGCTGGCTCGCCTTGTCAGCGACAGTAACGGCAAAACCCGCATGGACGCCCTCATTACCGAGGTGCTGCCCTGCCAACTGGCATGCGACTGGTACAGTAAACACGCGGCAAAGGTGCTCGCACCGGAACGTCGCGGCCCATCAAGTCTGATCTGGATGGGAAAACGTTCAGAGGTTCGCCATGAGCCATTGGGGGTTGTGGGTATCATAAGCCCCTGGAACTACCCTCTTTCCATTCCCTTTGGAGAAATCCTGATGGGGCTGATGGCCGGCAATGCCATTGTCCTCAAGGTCGCCGCAGCGACCCCGTTGGTGGGCAAAGCCATAGAAGACATCATCGCCGCAGGCGAACTGCCGAGCGGTCTGTTCAGCCATATTATTGGCTCGGGCGGACAGGTCTCGACCGCGATGTTCGAGCACGGCATCGACAAGCTGTTTTTCACCGGCTCCGTACCTACCGGCAAACAGATCATGGCTCAGGCGGCACAGACCCTGACGCCGGTGTCACTCGAACTCGGCGGCAAAGATCCCATGATCGTTCTGGAAGACGCCGACCTGGAGCGCGCAGCCAACGGTGCGGCCTGGGCAGGCTACCAGAATGCCGGTCAGTCCTGTGGCGGCGTCGAGCGCATATATGTACACGAATCGGTCTATGATCGATTTGTCACACTGCTGGCTGATCGGACCAGGGCTCTCCAACACGGAGTGCCCAACGATGAGTGCGACGTTGATATTGGCTCGATGACCACGGCCAACCAACGCCTTATCGTCGAGAAACAACTGGCCGAAGCCCTGGAGGCCGGCGCCACCATCGTCGCTCAGTCCGAGGGACCGGTGCACGGCCCTGGCCATTTCCACGCGGCAACGCTGGTGACCGGCGTCGATCACGGAATGACACTGATGCGGGAAGAAACCTTTGGCCCAATCCTTCCCGTCATGCCCTTCCGTACCGAAGACGAAGCCGTTGAGCTCGCCAATGACTCACCCATGGCACTGACCGCATCAATCTGGACTCGGGATACCCGTTATGGGAAGAAGTTGGCCAACCGTATCAATGGCGGTGTCGTGGCAATCAACGACCATCTATACACACACGCCATGTCCGACGTGCCCTGGGGCGGCCCGGGCGACTCCGGCATCGGTCGTACCCATGGCCCCGAAGGCCTGAAGGAAATGAGTAAGTTGAAAGTGGTGAACTGGGACTGGCTACGCGCCAGGCGTAACCTGTGGTGGTATCCGCAAGACAAGGCCAGCTATGCCGCCATCCGCAGTGCTTTGTATCTGGTCGCACCACGAACAGTACTGGATTTTCTGCGGTCTGCCATTCGGGTCTTGCCAACAATGATACGGAAGATGTATTTCTAGCCAGTTACCAAACGGTCGAGGGGATCAACATGCTATGTGGTGAACCCCTCGGTCTCAGAAAGGTTCAGGATGCGAACTGCTCCATGAACTCCGCGGCCTGCTGTCTGGTGTAAAACAGCCCAAACCGGACAAAACCGGAAACAACGGAATCTTTAAGCTTCGACACCTTTCCTGTCAGGTCCTTCCCGGTAAACCAGTCATCGGGTAAGCCATCGATAAGGTGAAAGGGAGCAGGTCGACCGTCACGAAATCGGGAGATTACTACCTGCCCGGTACTGACATCCTGAAAGGCGGGACAAAAGCGGGCCTGGACGTTATTGGCACTGATGCCGCCGGTGCCGGCGAATTGAAGGTTTTCTTCTGCTAGAAATGAGGGGTTATTCCGGGTCACCATTTTCTTCACCTTACCTATTCACTAACTACCTCAATTCATACTCCTTACCTGCTTGAAAGCGCTTGATTCCATTTCGCTTGTTACTACCAAGACCTCGAAAAAAAGAGCATCCCTGCCCGTAAGGGGGCACAACAACAATCCGTTTTGCTGCGTGAAGTCGTCAATTGCCAGTAGGCAAAGCCAAAGTTAATTCCAGGGAAATCATCAGAGCGTCTGCCCTGCAGATCTCTTTGGCTTGAGAACAAGCATAACAAGCTTTATTATTTAACACAACATTTGTTATGTTTAATTTCTGAATACCGGGATGGATGGTTTAAAAAGAAAAGAAGATGGCGGCTCTCGCCTGCCGACAGACAGGCGAGAAAACCCAAACAGAGCAAGATGAAGCGGAAAGTTCAGTAATCTGGAGTGCGTTCACATGCCACTACCAGTAAAGCTCAAGCAAATGATCCCCACGGCTTCGTATACCCACGCCAGATTCCCGACTGACCTCCGCCAGTCGATCTGCCAGCCAGTCCACGTCTTCTGCCGCGGGCCTATGCAGTGCAAAACCACTGGTTTCCAGTACCGCCATGTCCAGGCGCTCGAGGTCGCCGCAGTGATCCAGCATGGGAAAATAGATGACTCGCAGGTCCGGGCGAAACGCTTCGTATCCGGAAATCCCCTCGTAATCGTTGATCAGGTCCCCGCAACCGTACAGGATCAGCTTATTGCGATAGACCTCGATACCCTTGGGGTGATGGGACGAGTGACCGAAGACCAGATCCACGCCCGCTTCATCGATCAGCGCATGGGCGAATGCCCGATGTTCTTCCGGCACGTCGTAGCCCCAGTTGCCACCCCAGTGTACGGAGTAGACGACTACATCGTCATCCCGACGCAGCGATTGAACCGCCTGGGGGATTCCGGCTACGGTCCGTGACGAGAGATCCCGGAGCAGATAGACACCGGGGCCACGGGGGGTGGCTGCCCAGCCGGGGTCAATTCCACTGTCAGTGTGTCCTCCTGCAAATACCAGGACGCGCCTCTCTCCTACTGGCACCACTGCTGGGGTCGTCGCTTCTTTGAGGTGGATTCCCGCGCCGGCAGTCTTGATCCCGGCATTACGCAACACCTCCAAGGTTTCCAGCAACCCGCTCTTCCCCCAATCCAGCACATGGTTGTTGGCCAGGGTACAGACATCCAGGTGCGCTGCCTGCAAGCACGCCACGTTGGCTGGATGCATGCGGTAGTTGATGCCCTTGAGTTGACGATCGTCACTCGTGGTGACCGCCGTTTCCAGATTGGCAATGCTGACATCGGGCGACATCGCTTGCACCACCGGCAAGGCATCTCCCCAGATGTAGTTGGGCTCGACATTGCGTGGTATAGGCCCATGGCGTCTTTCCGCCAGGACAACGTATTCCTCAGCAGACTTCACTACAGGTTCAAACAGAATGGGGTCGACGGACCTGGGCATAATCTGGTCGATGCCCCGCCCGGCCATCACGTCACCACATAAGAGTAGGCGTAAGCGATTCGTCATCCGTGCTTCACCTGATGTGTTATGAACTCGACCTCATTGCGCCTCGGGCTGGATTATCCCCAACCGTTTATTGACTGCATCGCGAATCTCCCGGTAACGATCAGGATCATTGATTAATGTATCCAGATCATCCTCGGGGAACATCTCATTCATCTTTTTCCTGGCTTCATCTTTAGTAAGAATAGTCGGCAACAATTGCTCCAGACAGCGCAACATCACCTCGGGCGACACCGACGCCCCGGGCGATGCCCCCAGTAAAGTCCCGTATGATTCATCCAGGGACACGAGGATTTCTGTGCCCATTTGCAAATCCCCGTCTTTGATGATTTGCACTCGTTGGCCAGCTTGAATCGGTTTCCAGTCGAACTTTTTACTCAAGCCGGGAGCAAAGCTCTCAAGCTCCTCGAACATGCTCTTTTTACCCTTGAAAGTCTCTGAAACCAGATACTTAACCAATGGGAAGTGCTCCAGGGCGACACTCAGCAAGCTAGGGATATCGTGCGGACGAATTGAACCAAGGTAATCAGAAAATCCACGGCCCTTTTCGAGTAGAGGTTTAAATGACGCGAAAGGACCAAACAACAGGTAGTACTTACCATCCACCAGCCGCAAATCCAGGTGCGGCACGGACATGGGAGGCGCGCCGACTTTCGCTTTGCCATAGGTTTTGGCACTGTAATGCCTGGCCTGTTCTTCGCTGATCGGAGCCTGCAAAAACCGCCCGCCGACAGGAAACCCGGTGTATCGGCTGCGGAATGGTAAGTGGCTTCTTTTCAGGATGGGGAATGCACCCCCACCCGCGCCTACAAACAGCACGTCCGCCTTATACTGAACCGCAGATCCCTGGCTTTCAGTTTCGACAAGCCAGCTTCCGGCCGGGCTACGATGTACGCGCTTAACATGAGTGCCATACTCAATTTTAACGCCAAGGTCGTTCACAGCATGCGCAGCCATTTGCTCCGTCAGAGCGCCAAAATTAACATCTGTGCCTGTTTCAATGACGGTAGCGGCCATCTTTTCATGACGAGGCCGTTCCTCCATGGTGTAAGGAATCCAGCTTTTTATTTCATCGAAGTCTTCCGAGTAACGCATGTGCTCGAAAAAGTGATGAGCCGACATTTCCTTGAATCGCAATTTCAGATCTTCGATTGAAGGTTCGGAAACAATGGTGCAGTGCTTGGTTTGATGGATAAACGTTTGAGGATCTTTGATGGCCCCCTTCTCAACCAAATACGCCCAAAACTGCTTGGCAACATTGAACTGGGCATGGATCTTCAAGGCTTTTTCAACCGCAATGACCTCTTCATCCACTGGGGTATAGTTGAGCTCACAGTTGGCTTCATGCCCCGTACCGGCGTTGTTAAATGCCCATGAGTTCCCTGCCCCGGCACGGTCCAGCCTTTCCAGAATGGTGATATCCAACTCGGGTGCCAGCTCTTTCGCCAACGTGGCAAAAGTGGTTCCCATTATCCCTGCGCCGATGATAATTACGTTCATAAAGTCTACTCGCCCAGTCCTAATTTTTCTGATACTAGTCAATAAAGTCGTCTGACTCGAATTTAAAGCTGCCCCTGACAACAGACATTTTCAAGTGAATGGTCTATGTTGGGTTCAGGGTCCCACAAGCCTAAGATCTATTCGTGTTGTACGCAGGGAAGAGATTAATGGTGCAGAAACCATCCCCGAATGAAAGCCTCACGCACGATGGCATCATTGTCACCCGGGGTCAGCCCCCATGCGGCTGTGTTATCAGGGCCATTGCCAATCACAGTACAGTCTCCGGCGACACAGACTCTACACCCCTGACAATTACCAACCTGACTTCCCCAGCAACACGTGCCTACTTCCAGAAAAACCCCCAAGCCGCCAGGGCAGACGTCTACCTGTTTCCCGACCGAGGTAATTCGGAACTCTATATCCATGTTAGCGGGCGCACAGACCTCGGCAAGAACGGAGCCCTGATTTTAGAGTGTGATAGCGTCGTCAACGCCGCATCCGTTGAATCAGGACAGGAGATGTTGAATCGAAAGCTCATGGAATCCGGGGTTACGGTTCTCTCCGACCCATCCGCACTTGCTGCCCTGAAGCAACTCTACCAGCAGCACATCTTACGCATGATCAAAAACCTGCTCTCCAGTTTCATGGAGGGGGTTCACACGAACATTGAGAAACAACTGGAGCAGGCTGCGGAAGTCCGGGAAATCACCCGCCTGAAGGATATGCGTTTTATTTTCGGTACCAGGGAAGCACAGATAGTTAGTGACTTTTCACTCAAGTTTCAGGCGTATAACGACCACCTTGACCCGGCCCTCGGGGAAGCTAAAACGCCCCACCGTCCGGAACTAACGATGCTGCAACAACCGGTATTCGAGGACTGGCTTGAACTGCGAACGGTGGCATCACACATTGCCAGCAAAAATACCCTGTTTGTACTGAGCCAATTGCTCAACCAGCTATCGTCCCGGGATATCA
>JAKLLS010000153.1 GCA_022014155.1 Marinobacter sp.
CACCAGGCGTACCTGTCTTTCTGAACCAATCGTCCGAGACGATGACGTGGCAGGTGCCACAGGCACATTCCCCCCCGCAGTCCCCGTCAATACCGGGGATCAGATTGTCAACGGCGATTTGCATTACCGAGGAACCAGTTTTGAACTCAGCGACATGTTTAGTTTGATCATGTTCTATAAAAGTAATCTTACCCATTGTTGTTCTCCTGCCCGTAGTATTCACCGATAGATATTGGCTGTCTGGCGATACTTCTGTCAGGTCATTTCTTGACAACATAGAGTCATTTAAAGACAAAATAGTGGTCGTTCAGGACGGAGATGATCAATGATGACGACGCAGAAGGCGGGTGATTTGCAAAAAACCGGTCCAGGTATTCCATCGAATTACTCACGGCTAATTGCGCGTGAGCTTGATTTAACAGCCAAACAACTGCCACGTCTGCTGCTCGGCACCGGGCTTGGTGTGGCGCAATTATTGAGTGAGGAAAGCCTGCTTACCGCAGCTCAGCAGATGCGGATTCTGCGCAACGCACTGGACTTGTCCGGCCTGCCGGAATTCGGGTTGCGGCTCGGCAAGCGACTGACACCGGCAACCCATGGAGCAATGGGGTTCGTTGCTTACAGCAGCCCCGACTTTCTCACTGCGCTGCAGGCGATTCATACTTTTCTGCCCACGCGTGCTAGCTTCATCCACCTGCATTTGCAGCAAGTCAACGAGCGCCTGGAGTGTATTCTGGACTATCAGGAGTCGCTGGACGATGACATACAGCAGTGCCTGTCGGATGCGATGATTAAGGCCCTTTTTGAATTTGGCGAATTTATAATTGGTCGCCCTTTGCATGAGGCTGAAATATACTTCGCTCATCCTGAACCAAAGTATAAGGCAATGTATGCCGATTTTTTATCCGGGCAGATTCACTATGATTGCGATCAGGTAAAACTTACGTTGCCGATGTCATTGTGTCGGGAACCGAATGCGTCCGCCAATCACGAAAACTATCGTCTGGCCTTGCAACAGTGTGAATCGATGCTTGCGCAACTTCAGTCGGATAAACCGAGCTATCAGACCCAGCTGAAGATGATGATGTTGTCCCGACCGCCCGGAACGCTCAGTGAAGACGAAGCAGCGGCCTCGTTGTTCATGAGCAAACGCACTCTGGCACGCAAACTCAAACAGGAACGCAGCGGTTTTCGGAAAGTTCGCGACGAGATTCTGTCCCAGCAGGCAGCGACCTACTTGCGTGACAGCCAGCTGTCAATCGAGGCCATTGCCGCGTTGATGAACTATCACGACAGTGCCAATTTCAGACGCGCCTTCAAGCGCTGGTTTGACCAGTCGCCTGAGCAGTTCAGGCAAAATGTCAGATCACAAACCGTGCATCCGCATGATTAGCGATCATAAACAGAGGCTACTTGCGTTTGTGAAGCCAGAACCTATGCCTGACCCCCTTTATTGATCACACCGTCCATAGCGATCTGCCAGATCAAGTCGCCAATGGCGTCGAGTGAATGAGCCCCGTTCGGGTCGAACCAGGTTGCAACCCAGTTGAGCGCCCCAAGGCCGATCAGGCGGAGCAAACGGCCGTCAACATTCTTCCGGACCACGCCCTGTTCAATCATTGTTTCGAGGATCTCAGCCCACAGGGACTCGTACTGGTCACGCAGTTCGATGATTTCCTCGCGAGCCTCCGGGCCCAGCGCCCGCCATTCAAACAGCAGCACGTAAACCGCGTCCGAATCCACCAACAGGGTGCGCAGATGCGCGTTGATACAAAGACGCAAACGCTCAACCGGGTCGTCCGAGCTGGCGTAAGCCGACTCGACCTCTGCGGTCACCAGGTCGACTCCCCGGCGCATCAGCTCGACAAGCAGCGCTTCCTTGCTGTTGTAACGATAATACAGACTTCCGGGCAGCATATTGCAGGCCTCGGCAATCTCCTTGAGCGACGTCCTTTCAAAACCTTTCTCACGAAAAAGCCGGGCTGCGTTAGACAAAACGTCGCCCTGGTCGCCCAGTTTGCTTGCAGGAGTCATCTGTCTGTTAACCATCGCTTAAGTATCTCCTCAGCAAGCCAGTTCGTTATTCATCAGAGCGGCCACCACCTGACTCGTTACACTGATCGTACGCCATTGCACGGGTGGCGTGCCATTTGCCTCAACAGATTCTTGACTTTTGGTTGGTTAACCAACCAAAATCCAGCAACAATGTTATTCGGAAGAAACTGACATGGCAATGACCTATGACAATCAGCTGTTTCCCGCCACTTCCGCCCCTGTGCGAAATGCAAACCGGGGTGGGCAGATCTGATGACGGAGTCGAACAGAGCTCAGCACAGTGACGCTGTGACGACGGCGTGGCAGTTCACCGAACAGGTTCCCCACGGCAGGGATCTGGGTATGCAGGTTGTCTCTGTGAACGGAAACCAGGTCTGCATGCGCCTGACCCCACAGCCATGGATGTTCGCCGAAGAGGATACACAAGAAATCTGCACCAGCGTGCTCTACTCGCTGGCCGACTCCGCCGGAGGCTTGGCGGTATTCGCGGGGGCCCTGGAGTTGATGCCCATTGCCACGCTGGATCTGCGCATGGATTATCTGCGGCCCGCCATCGGCGACCGTGCCCTGGTAGCGGTGGCCACCTGTCGTCATTTAACGGACGAGGTCGCGTTCATCCATTGCGACATCCTCAGCGAGAGCGATAGTGCACTGTTAGCGACGGCAAACGCCACCTTCATGCGCAACACCCAGGGCCAGCGATTCCAGGCCGGTGGACGAAAAAAGGAGGGCGCATGAGCACGACTGGCGATTCGGCACAACCCATCTCAGGCCCTACCGAAAGCGGGAAAGAATGTTCCGACTGGCAGGCTCTGCTGGAGCGCATTCCCTACGCACGGCACCTTGGGCTTGAGGTTCAACGCGACGATGTAGGTCTAGTGGTTCATATGCCGTGTCGTGAAGCGCTCATTGGCAACTTTATGCTACCCGCCCTCCATGGCGGCGTGCTTGGCGCCCTGATCGAACTCACCGCGCGGGTCGCTGCGCAAAGCCAGGATACCGACAAACGTTGCCCACGCATTCTCGACAGCCACATTAACTACCTCCGCTCCGCGCAGGCCCGATCGACGTTCGCCAGCGCCGAAATTGTTCGACAAGGCAGGCGGAGCAGCCTGGTCCGGGTGACCTGCTGGCAGGGCGATAAGCGCAAACCGATCGCCAGCGGTCAGGTTCAGTTGTTGCTCCCGACAATGGCGGCCAAAGAAGCAGATCTTCATGAACAATAAGCACAACAACCCTGAACGCGACCAATTCCAGGCGCCGGATGGCGCGGAGATCGCACTGTGGCGTTGGCCGCAATCCAAAGCGCGCCCCACGGTGCACTGGGCCCATGCAACGGGTTTCCATGGCCGCCTGTACCGCCCCCTCCTTGATGAGCTTGCCACGGACGTCAATGTCCTGGCCTGGGACATGCGGGGGCACGGGGCCAGCGCCGGTGCGGCGAACTTTTCGACATTCCGGGGCTGGGAAACCTACTATCGCGACATGATCGCTCTGCTGGATAGCCTGGACGAGCCGGTCTGGCTCGCCGGCCATTCCATCGGTGCCACCACCAGCATCATGGCCGCTGCCCGACGGCCAGACAAAGTGCTGGGCCTGATTCTGGCGGAACCGGTAATCATGGATCCGGGGCAGGGCCTGAAGCTGTGGCTGGCCAAACTGCTACGCCAGTCACATCGGTTGTCACTGGCCGCCGGAGCCGCACGTCGGCGCCCGGTATTCGACTCGCACGCTGCTGCGTTGGACAACTATCGGGGCCGCGGTGGCTTCAAGACCTGGCCCGAAGCATGGCTGGAAGCCTATATCCAGCACGCCTTCGAACCGCAGGAAGATCAAGTTCAGTTGGCGTGTGCGCCGGAGTGGGAGAGCACCACTTTTGCCCATACCGAACACAACCCCTGGCCCGGTATTCGTCAGTTGCGGTGCCCGGTTATCGCGCTGGCGGCGGAACGCGGGTCAACCTTCTCGCCGGCGGCGCGAAAACGCCTGCAGACCCTGCTGCCCCGGGCTGACGTCATGGTTCTTGAAGGTACGACCCACTTCCTGCCCATGGAGCAGAACGAAACCGTTCGCGATGCCATCCTGCAACTTGCTTTGTCCGGACACCGCGAGAACTGATACCCACACCTAGATTTTGCCAATCGGGACACCTGCCATGCGCTGTATGCTGACCCTGTTTATCTCGCTGCTCATTCTGTCTGGTTGTCAGCAGTCTTCGGAACCGCCCCCAGAGGCCCGCGCCCCTATCCCCTGGGTAAAAACAGTTGAACTAAAGGACGCCGGCCCAACAGCGCAGAGATTTTCAGGAACCCTGCGAGGCCGCCACGAAGTTCCTCAGGCCTTTCAGATCGCCGGTCGGATTCAACATCGTTATATCGATGCCGGTCAGCGCGTGGAAAAAGGCGACTTACTGTTCAAGCTCGATACACGAGACCTGGTGGCAGCCGCAGGGGTCGCCGCCGTGGATCTTAAGCGTGCAAAAGCGGCCCTGGCAATTACCACCAATGAACTCCAGCGCCAGCAGCAACTTGTGGCGCATCAGTTTGTCAGCGAACAAACCCTGCAACGCCTTGAGTTGGCAGAGCGTGAGGCGCGCAGCCAGGTGCAAACCGCTTCTGCACGCAATCAGCAGGCTCAGAATGCCCTGGGGTATGCGGAACTGAAAGCCGCCCATGCAGGCGTGGTCACTGAGGTCATCGTTGAACCCGGCCAGGTTGTGGGTGTCGGTCAAACCCTTGCCGTTCTGGCCGAAGATCAATCGCTGGAAGTCGAGGTTTTTTTACCAGAGGGCAGTAACCCGCCCAGGCGCGGTTATGTTCCTTTGCCCACTGGCGAACAGCTTGCTGTGAGCCTGAGAGAGATTGCCGGGGCTGCCGACCCCGCAAGCCGGAGCTGGCGTGCCCGATACAGCCTGGAGGGGCCCTACCCCTCGTCTTTAACCCTGGGGTCGGTGGTGAGTGTGCGGTTAGCGCAGAAGCAAACCGCCCCCAGCCATCGCGTACCGCTGGGTGCCCTGGATGAGAGAGGGCAAACGCCGCAGATCTGGTTGGTTTCCGACGGCACGGTAACGCCCCTGGCGGTCGAGGTGATCGATCTGGGTGAGGAGTATGCGAAGATCAAGGTCGACATCAAGGCGGGAACGCCCATCGTCGCGTTGGGGACACACCTGCTCACGCCTGGCATGGCAGTGCGGGAGCTGGTTCAATGAGCTTACCGAATCTTTCCGCGCTGGCAGTGCGCGAGCGTTCGGTCACCCTCTTTTTTCTTTTGCTGTCCGTTGTTGCCGGTTTCTACGCGTTCTCGTCCCTGGGTCGGGCGGAAGACCCTGCGTTCACCGTCCGGGCGATGGTGGTTTCTGTCGTCTGGCCAGGGGCAACCCCCGAGGTGCTGCAGAACCAGGTCGTGGATCGTTTGGAAAAGCGAATCCAGGAGGTGGTGTATTTCGATAATATTGAGACAACCATTCGGCCCGGGCAGGCCGCCATGGTTATCCGATTCCTGGATTCTACTCCGAGTGAAAAAGTGTCGGACCTCTTCTATCAAGTCCGCAAGCGCATGCTCGATGAGCGACCCAACCTCCCCCAGGGTGTGATCGGCCCCATCGTCAACGATGATTTCGCGGATGTGTATTTCTCCCTGCTGGCGCTGACGGCACCCGGGATGCCAATGCGTGAACTGACCCGCGAGGCAGAATCGATACGGGATCGCCTGCAACGGCTGCCCGGCTTGCAAAAAGCACAGCTCCTGGCGGAGCGTCCTGAGCGGGTGTATCTCGAATTTGATCAGGACCGGCTCAACAACCTCGGTTTGTCGGCAGAAGAGGTGTTGCAGGCGATAGAGGCCAACAACCGTCTTCAGCCTCTTGGCTTTGTTGATCTTGCCGGCCCGCGGGTTTATGTCCGCAGCAACATCGACCTGTCTGACCTTGAGCGCCTCACCTCAGTACCTCTCCGTATCGGCGACCAGCTTATTACCGTATCTGATCTGGCCGAGGTGCGTTTAGGGTATGAAGATCCTTTGAGCTACATCGTCCGCTCCAACGGTGAGGATGCGATCCTCCTGGGTGTGGTCATGCGTGCGGGTGAAAATGGCCTGGAATTTGGCGCGCGGCTGCGCGAGTTTGTCAGTACCGAACAGGGCAGGCTGCCGCTGGGAATGTCAATACAGACCCTGACCGATCAGGCGGAAGCCATCACTCAGGCGGTTGATCTTTTTCAGGTCAAGTTTCTGGTTGCGTTGGTCGTCGTGATGGGGGTCAGCATACTGGCGATCGGTCTGCGCGCGGGTTTGGTGGTGGGCATTGCGATTCCTGTGACCCTCGGCCTGACTTTCTTGTTGATGAAAATGGCGGGCATAAACCTGGACCGCATCACCCTGGGTGCGTTGATTATCGCACTGGGCCTGTTAGTGGACGATGCGATCATCGCCATTGAAATGATGATTGTGAAGATGGAGAGTGGCTGGGACCGGGTACGGGCAGCCAGTCATGCCTGGAGCGTAACCGCCGCGCCCATGCTGTTTGGAACGCTGGTGACGGTGGCCGGATTTGTCCCCATCGGATTTGCCCAGTCCGGTGTGGGGGAATACACCGGCAACATCTTCTGGGTGCTGGCTTTTTCGTTGTTGATTTCCTGGGTGGTGGCGGTAACTTTTACGCCTTATTTGGGCGTCAAGCTCTTGCCCGATTACACCGGGCATATGGGCCAGGACCTTTACCAAAGCGCGTTTTATCAGCGGTTGCGTGGGGTGATCACAGCGTGTGTTCAGTACCGGAAAACCGTCGTTTTTATCACAGTGGGTTTGCTGGCGATCAGTGCTTTCGGGATGGCAACCCAGGTGCAGAAGCAATTTTTTCCCAGTTCTGATCGCCCCGAAGTTCTGATCAGTGTCTATGCTCCGCAGGGGAGCGCTATTGCCACCACGGATCAAAGTGTCAGACGCCTGGAAGCGATTCTGATGGACATGCCGGAGGTGAAAAGCCTTTCCGCTTACATCGGTGCCGGTGCGCCCCGATTCTTCGTATCGGCCAACCCCGAGCAGCCGGACCCGGCATTTGCCAAGTTGATTGCCATTGGGCAGGACGTTGAAGGGCGCGATCGCATCATCTCGGCGCTGGAAACCAGAATCGCGGCGGGTGAATTTCCGGAGGCACGAGTGCGGGTGACGCGTTTGCTGTACGGTCCCCCGGTGGTCTGGCCGGTCAGTTTTCGTGTGCTGGGTCCGGAAGCCGATCAGCTCAGAGAGATCGCGCACCAGATCCGGACTCTCATGACCGGGCATCCGAACATCGTCATGCCGCATCTCGAATGGGACGAGCGCGTACCCACGCTCTATCTTGATATGGACCCGGAAAATCTGGGTTGGATGGGCCTGACCCCGGCAGAGGTTGCCCGGCAACTCCAGTTCCAACTTCGCGGAGTGGCCGTCACCGAACTGCGCCAGGGCATAAGGAGCGTTCAACTGGTGG
>JAKLLS010000154.1 GCA_022014155.1 Marinobacter sp.
GCGATGGAGCCGCTGGCACCAACCAGCAGTAAGGGGCCTTGAGCACTATCGAAAAACAGCAGTTCAGCCAAGGCGGCCATAACACCGGCGAACAGGTACAGGGCGAGGAAGGCACCATGGCCCAGGGCGTCCTCGAGGTTGTCGCCGATGATCCAGACGAAATACATGTTGCCTGCCAGGTGCATAAGCCCGCCATGCACAAACTGGTAGGTGAGTAGCTGGAGCACGAAATGGGCCGGGCTCTGGGTTTCCGAGTTCAGGCCCAGATTAGCGAACACCCATTCATTGGCGGCTGGCATCAGTAACCCTGCCAGAAAAATCAGGCTGCAGATAACCACCAGTGCCCGCGTTACCCAGGGCGTTCTGTGTGGCTGAATGTTGTATTCCACCGGCATTGATGTGAAGAACTGGAAAAGCCAGGATTTCCAGGTCACGCTTTTGTTCAGGTCGCCCAGGGCCTGTTTCAACCTGGGTGAGTGCATCACCTGATCCACCTCCGGCTTGTCCAGCCAGACGCCGTCGCAGTTCGGGCAGCAGTCGATTTCCGTGGTGTAGTTTTTCAGCAATTGGTAGTGAACCATGGGAACGTCGCAGCGCCTGCAAAGGCGATTGCTGGTTTCCAGGGCGGGGCCGAGGTGTAATTCGTGATTGTATTCGTCGATGTCTGCGTGTTTATGGGCAATGGCCCGATTCAATGCTCCGTCTTCAAACCAGATTCCGTGGCAGTGTCGACAGTCCAGTATCGAGGGGTTGCTCGTTGCCTCCAGGCCAGTGGTGGCGCAAGCCGGGCAGCGCTGATAGCGTGTTCTGAGCATGATGTCCTTTTCCTGTACTAATGCTTGTCCTGGCCGCTCATGGCGCCCGGCTCCTCACGCCCAGGTCACTTCTCCGAGTCGGGCAGGTAGGAGCGGGCGAATGTTTGCAGCTCCTCTGCCACCTTCTGGCGGATGGCCACTCGATCATCGGCGGCAAGGCCATACTTCCGGGCCAGGATTTCAAAATCGTCGTCGTGAAGCGTGACGGTCAGCCGTGGGCGGACGCGGTTCTTGCGGTAGGGCAATTGCAGGACTTTTCGTACCATATTGGCAGTGGAAACGTCCTGTAATGCGGCAGACACCCGGAATGCCCGCTGGATCTCATTGGAGAGATCGAAAGCCATTTGCACAGCCTGAACGGCGCGTTCCTCTTTTGACCAGTCCCTTTTTCCTGACATTGGCTAAGCCTGGGTAATGCACCCCCGAATTATGGGGGGTGCAGTGATCACTGTGCCGGATTGCCTTTAAGGCGGGCCAGAACGTCGTTTACGGAGTCTTCATCACCGTCGATGCCTGCGGCCTTCAGCTTCTCATCGAGGTCCGCGCCGGTAAGCTCTTTCTCCAGCGTCGCGCTGGCGGTTTGCCGGTCTTCTTCCCGGGCCTGGCGCTCGCGAATGCGCTCCAGCGTGTCCTTTGCGGTGCTCAGGGAAGACTGGTTGCTATTGATGTTGGTATCAATCTGCGCCGTGGTACGCAGTACGCGTTCGTTGGTTTTCACCACCTGCAGTTCCCGGCGATAATCGGCAAGCTGCTTTTCTGCCCGCTGCACCCGCTCTTTCAGGCCGGCAATGCGTTGCTGCAGTAATTC
Organism: Marinobacter sp.; assembly: GCA_022014155.1. GTDB lineage: Bacteria > Pseudomonadota > Gammaproteobacteria > Pseudomonadales > Oleiphilaceae > Marinobacter. The sequence goes on from JAKLLS010000154.1 coordinate 1,624, forward strand.
ACGGGTCTGGGTCAGTTCTGCGGTTCGGCGCTCGTGACCGACAATGCGCTCGGCCACTTCCCGGGCCAACTCTTCCTGGCCGGCGGCCAGTGCTTTACGGGCATCGCTTTCCCGTTTGCTGGCGCTGTCCTGCTCGGTGCGGATCTGCCGTGCCAGGGAGGCGGCCTCAGCCATCAGGCTTGCCAGTTCCTGTTTGGCCTGCTTCAGTTCCTGCTCGGCGTCCCGCAGTTCCTGTTCCAGAATCCGGTTGCCCTGGCCATCCACCACGGCTTCACCCAGTTCGTTAACACCACCGCGCATGGCGGTCAGGATTTTTTTCAATACGGTTCTCATGTCTCACCCCTCACTTAAGCCAGATAGTCTTCAAATGTCTGTAACAGGTCGATGGCATTCTCGGCGAGCGTGACCAGTTCCTGCATGATTTCTGCTGTGCCGGAAGTCGGGGCCAGGGCGCCGTACACCACATAGTGATCGCCGGTCTTGCCCAGGGCGCTCAGGGGCATCGGCACGCTGATTCTCAGCATGTTTTCATGCAGGTCATTCAGCTGCTCGGGGTTCAGTTCCTGTTTGTCAAAAAGATACGCGAGGCACAGAATCTGGGTATCGGTTACGGTAACGTAGACGGGCGTTTCTTCTGCGCCGGAAACCGTGACCTGAAGCACCGGTTCGTCACCGGCAACGGGCAAAACATCGAAGGTGCGGCCGGCATGGGTAGCATCACCCAGGGCCAGGGTGAGAGATTGGGTATCCACGAATAGCTCCTTCCTGTGGCGTTGAATCGGTTCGGCCGATCCGGACGAACCTTGTCCTGTGGCTTGACATTTTATGTCAACAAGTCGAGTCTAAACTGCAGGATTAAATATTTGCAAGAAATAGTTTGTTTGCGATATAAACAACTTCATTCTGACAAAAACTGTCAATCATTAGATTTACCGGAACGGATGTCTGGTCGCGTATGGAAACATTCTTCGCAGTTGCGTTCTCCTTCCCCACGGCGGTTTTCTCCGTTCTTCTCTGTGTTGCCATTATCTATTGGCTGATTTCACTATCCGGTATGGGCGATGTGGATGCCGAGGGCGATATCGATGCGTCGGGTGATTTCAGCGGCCTCATGGTGACCTTGGGTCTACAGGGTGTTCCCCTGCCGCTGGTGCTCACACTGCTGTTCCTGATCGGCTGGCTGACCAGTTATTTCATGGACCTGGCGTTTGGGGCATTGGTGCCCGAAGGTCTGCTGCATTGGCTCTATGCGCTTGCCGTCATTGCTGTATCCCTGGTGGTTGCGGTGCTGAGCACCTCCTTTCTGGTGCGTCCACTTCGACCGCTGTTCCGTCGCGCCTATCGGCTGCCATTGCAGAAGCGAATTATCGGTACGCCTTGTGTGGTGATCTCATCCACGGTGACGGAAGCGTCTGGCCGTGCGGACGCCATCCTTGATGGCGCTCACCTGGTGCTGCAGGTGCGCAGCCAAACGCCGCTATCCCATCGGGAGCGGGCGGTTCTGATCGAACATATTCCGGACAAAAACGCATGGTGGGTGGTGCCGGAATCCGAGTTTCTGTCCACCGAATCAGCTGGATAACCCCGCGCTTATTTCCTATCAATCAATGCAGGAGAACGACTAAATGGATTTATCTTGGATTATGCCGGCAATAACTGCCGTCGGTGTATTGGTTCTGCTCATACTGGGTATTCTTACCCTGTTCAAGGCGTTCTACCGGAAGGTGGACCAGGGGCAGGCGTTGATCGTCAACGATCTGTCGCCCACGCCAAAGGTGTACTTCACCGGTGCAATGGTGCTGCCCGTTATCCATCGATCCGAAACCATGAAGATTTCGGTGATCACCCTGGAACTGAACCGTACCGGCAAGGAAGGGTTGATCTGTAAGGACAATTTGCGTGCGGATATAACCGTTGCTTTCTACCTGCGAGTGAATGAAACGGCGGAAGACGTGCTTCGGGTGGCCAAGTCGGTGGGCGTTGGCCGGGCATCAGATCGGGAAGCGGTCAACCAGTTGTTCAATGCCAAGTTCAGCGAAGCGCTCAAGACGGTTGGTAAAAAGCTGGAGTTCATGCAGCTCTTTGAGGAGCGCCAGCGCTTCCGGGATTCCATTGTCGAAACCATCGGCGAGGATCTGAATGGCTACGTCCTTGAGGATGTGGCCATCGATTACCTGGAGCAGACGCCGAAATCGTCTCTGGACCCGAACAACATCCTGGATTCAGAGGGCATCAAGCGGATTACCGAAATCACCGCGATGCACAACGTCGAGACCAACCGCCTGGAACGTGACCAGGAGTTGGAGATCCAGCGTAAGAACGTGTCCGCCCGTGAGGCGTCGTTGGAGCTTGAGCGCAGTCAGTCCGATGCGGAAGCCCGGCAGAGGCGTGAGATTGAAACCCTGCAGGCCCGGGAGTCTTCCGAAACAGAGCAGGTACGGCAACAGGAGCGTGCGCGTGCGGAAGCGGCTCGCATCAAGACCGATGAAGAGCTGGCTATTGCGGATGAGAACAAGCAGCGCCAGATTGAAATGGCCATGAAGGCGCGGGAACGGGCCGTGCAGATTGAGGAAGTGCGGATTCGTCAGGCTCGTGAGCTGGAGGATGTTAACCGCGAACGTGCCGTGGAAATTGAACGAATCGGCATGGAAAAAGCACTGGAAGAAGAGCGTAAGGAAATTGCCGACATTACCAGCCAGCGTATTGCCGTTGAGCGCAACGTGGCGGAAGAGGAAGAGAACATCAAGGATGTTCGCAACCGGTCTGAAGCTGAACGCCTGAAGGTGACAAAGGTGGTTGCCGCTGAGGCGGACGCCGAAGAGCTGAAGCTGATGGATGTGAAGGCAGCCGAGGCGGCCTTCGAACGCGCCAAGTTCGAAGCCGAGCAGGTTCGCGTGAAGTCCCAGGCTGATCTGGATGCGGCCGAGAAGAAATCGGTTGCGGATGAGAAACTGGCCCGCGGCCGTCAGGCGATGGCGGCGGCAGACGGTCTTGCTGCGGCTCAGGTCAAGGAAGCCCAGGCTTCTGCCATCCGTGCCGACGGCCTGGCGCATGCTGAAGTCAAGTCTGTTACTGCCAAGGCGGATGAAGAAGCCGGTATGGCCGAAGTCCGGGTACTTGAGCAGCGGCTCGAAACCGAAGCCCTGGGTGAAGAGAAATTGGGTGTTGCCAAGGCGGATGCCCGCAAGGCTATGGTGCTGGCTGAGGCAGAAGGCGAAGAGCGTATGGGCCACGCCAGGGCGGACGCCCGTGAAGCCATGGCCAAGGCGGAAGCTGCCGGCCTGGTAGAGAAGTTGAAGGCCTACGACGGCATGTCTGAAGAATCACGCCACTTCGAAGAGTTCCGCATGAACCTGGAGGTCCATGAGAAGGAGGTGATGGCACAGATCGAGGCCCAGAAGGCGGGAATGCTGGAGAACGGCCGGGTCATGGCGGCAGCCCTCAAGGATGCCAAGTTCGAGATGATCGGCGGTGATGGCGGCATCTTCGAGAAATTTGCCCAGGGCCTTGGCTACGGCAAGAGTGTCCAGGGTGTGCTGGACAAGTCACCATCCCTGCAGGCGGCCCTGTCAGGGCTTGCCGGGCGGGTTGCTGGTGACAAGGCCAGTCGAAACTCGGAAACCGCCTAAAGCCCCGGTATCGCTGGCGCCTGACGTGGCGCCGGCGATACCTTCACCATTCAGGTTTTCCCTACGTTCAGGATGATTTGGTATGTCGACGGATCGCACCGGCCTCGAGAGCATTGTTCAGGAAGGCTCTGCCTTTGAAACCATTCAGCGACGGCTCGTTGATCAGGGCGAACAGCTCAGGGAACGGGTTTCCGGGCTGAACAAGGCCCGGGAAGAAATCTTTGGCAGCGCCGGCATGAGTGTGCTGGGCCGTGCCCGGGCGAGAACCGAAAGCAATGCGGTCGCGCGGGATGTGGTGCGTCTGGGGGACAAGCTGCTGTTCGGCTTCAACCTGCAGTTGGGGCTTCGCAAGACCCTGGCCATCGAGGATGTCTTCAGGTTGTATCACCTGAACGATGGCGACACTGGTTTCGAGATGACCGAAGCCGCCATTGAAGGCTCCTTCCTGACCAATGACCGGTTTACCACCGATTTCCGGGAGCTGCAGCAGTATTACAACACGGCGACCCTGTCGCAGCTGGTCATTCTCAAGGGCATGCTGTTAATGGCCTTCCGCATCGGTGACAAACTGGACGACCTTCGGATATTCCGATGGGAGCTGAAACCCGATGGTGAGGTGGGCCGGTATATCGACAACCGTGGTGAGCGGGATCTCACCTATCCGGATCGATTCAGTTTTCCGTGGAAAAACGTGGGTCGCGATAGCCAGGTTCAGGGCCGCTCTCCGCATCTGAACATTGCCGACACCCTGTTTGTGGATAACCTGCGGGGCGACATCACGTTCAAAGTGGAGAACAATACCGCAACGGGAGAGGGCATCTATTCAGACCCGGTAGAGTCCGATTCACAGTCCCTGGACGACGCCTCGTTTGACTATGCCGACCTGGGTGAAATCCTGTTGGTCCGAATTCTGCCCTTCAACGAAGAACGCTGGCGTTACTACCTGTTCAACCGTAGCCAGCGCAAGATAGAACGAGTGGATGCCATGGCCGGCTCGGTTGCGTCACTGCCGGATAACCATGGCCTTATCTTTCCCTCCGGCTCCTACCTGACGACCGGTGAGCTGAAAACCTTTCAGATCCCTGAGGGCGACTTTCGCCTGAAACGCACCCTGCGGGCGCCCAATGGCGAGGATGTGCTCTACGTGTTCTTTGAGCAGCTCACCGGGCAGGTCATCCTCTATCGCTATAACCTGATACGCAAGCAGGTTGATGTACCGCTGGCAGGGCATGGTTACGCCCTGTTCGAAAATGGCCATCTGGTGATCTTCAACGCCGACAGCGAGCCTACCCTGGTGCACCCGCTGCAGGTCTGGGAAACCCCGTTTACGTCAGAGAGCTATCATGCCGAGGCGGGTGTGGCCAACGATTCGGAACTGGCGCGAATCGGTAACCCGGAACTGGTGCGGGGTATTGCCGAACTCAACACCGTGGTTGGACTGGTGGCGTCGAAGAGCGCTAGCGAGCGCCATTTTACCAGCCTGATTCGAACCATCGACCGCATCCTGGATCAGTTTTTCTGGTTGTCTGGCCGCCAGGATGAGCAACTGTTTACAGGGCTTCACCAGCAGCTGACCACCATTCGCGGCACCGCCGAACTGGTACTGGATGAGTACGAAAAGGTCCAGAGCATCCGCGCCCAGACCGCTACCGCCATCAAAGAGGTGGCGGACGAGCAGGCGTCCCTGATGAGGGACATGAAGCCAGACAGCTGGAAAGCCCCCGATCAGTTCGTCAGCTACCTGGCCCGCCTGCGGGAACATCGGGGCCGGGTCCGCACCCTGAACGACCGTCGCTATGCCGACAAGGCCCGGATTGAAACGCTGGAGAGTGAGCTGTCTGAAGCAGAAGAGCGCCTGACCGAGCGCACCTTTCGCTTCCTGGCCTCGCCCGAGGCCCTGGATGGCTATCGCAAAACGTTGAACGAGCTGCAGACCGACCTGGCCGATGCGGAAAACCGGGACGCTCTGGAAAAAATCGTCAAACGCTATCGGGACCTGACGTCGGGCCTTGATATGATCCAAGGCATGTTGGCGTCCATGGCCGGCGATGATGCGGCACTGGAAACCGCGATTACCGATAACATTTCCGGTATCTACGCCACCATCAACCAGCAGCGCTCGGAAGCGGAAATTCGCCTGAAAGAGCAGGGCAGCGCAGAGGCCAGGGCCCAGTTCGCCGCTCGCCTGCGGCTATTCGAGCAAAGCCTTGCCAATGGTGTCAGCGCCCTCACGGATGTACGGGAATGTGACGGGCTGATGACCCG
>JAKLLS010000155.1 GCA_022014155.1 Marinobacter sp.
TGGCTGGGCAAGCAGCTTTTTAACCGGGAAGACCCGGCTGCCTTTTTTGACCCGCTGCTGGAGCGCATCAACCCGATGTGGGTACAACAGTACACACCAGCCCGGGTTGAACGCATTGAAGACGAGACCGCCGATACCAAAACCTTTGTTCTGAAGCCGGCGAAACGCTGGGACGGATTCAAGGCCGGCCAGCATGTGAACATCTGTATCGATATTGACGGCGTGCGCCGCAACCGGACCTTCAGTCTGTCCAGTGCGCCCGCGCAATGGCACAGCAACGGAACGGTCACGCTGACCATCAAACGCCTGCCGGGCGGCCTGGTGACCAACTGGATGCACGACAACCTGAAACCGGGTGCGACCATCGGCCTGGGTGAGGCATTCGGCGAATTCCTGATTCCCGAAGCCGGCGAACCGTTGCTCTACATCGCCGGCGGCAGCGGTATCACACCGGTTCTGAGCCAGCTGGAAACCCTGGCTGCCGCCAACTACGAAGCACCGGTCACGCTGTTGTACTTTGTGCGAACCCAGGCGGACATCATTGCCGCACAAAAGCTGTACGAGCTTCGTCAGAACTGGGCTGCGCTCACCCTCAACATCATTGCAACCAATGAGAGCGAGACACCGCGCTTTCTGAAGGAAGGCGACCTTGATGAAGTAACCGGTATTGAAACGCGCCGCTGCTACCTGTGCGGGCCTAAGGGGCTGATGGACCTGGCCACCGACCTGCTTACCCAACGCGGCATTACCGAAGACCGGATGCACAGCACCTTCTTTGCGGCCCCGCAAGCTGCCCTGGACACCGACGCCCTGGGTGGTGAAGTCCGGTTCAGCAACAGCGACATCAGCGTCTCTTCCGAAGGCGACGCACCATTACTGGACATAGCCGAAGCCGCCAAACTGTCGCCCCGCTACGGGTGCCGTATGGGGATTTGTCACCAGTGCAGCTGCAAGAAAACCAGTGGCACCGTCGTTAATCGTTTAACCGGAAAAAGCTCCGGGCCCGGAGAGGAGAACATTCAATTGTGCGTATCCGTTCCCCAGGGCCCCGTTACCGTCGAGCTTTAATTTAAAAGAACAGGAGCACTATCAATGAAACAGATGAATGAAGCACAGCTCAATGAGCTTGAAAAAGACCTGAATGCCATCCGCGACGAGGTACTCGCCGACCTGGGTGAGCGTGACGCCAACTACATTCGCCGTGTCGTGCGACTGCACCGGGCACTGGAAGTCGCCGGCCGGGTGATGATGCCCTTTGGCTTTATTCCCCCGGTTTTTGTCGCGGCCACAGCAGCACTGGGCATTTCCAAGATCATCGAGAACATGGAAATCGGCCACAACGTCATGCACGGCCAGTACGACTGGATGAACGATCCCTCCCTGCACTCACAGACTTACGAGTGGGACACCGTGTGCACCGGCGATTCCTGGCGCCTGACCCACAACTACGAGCACCACACCTACACCAACATTATCGGCAAGGACCGGGACTACGGCTATGCTCTGCTCCGCCTCAGCGATGATGAGAAATGGCGTCCGGCCCACAGCCTGCAGTTCATCAACTATGTTCTGCTGAGCGTGTTCTTCCAGTGGGGCGTTGGGCTGCACGAGCTGGAATTCGAGCGCATCCGCCGTGGTGAAGTCAGCCTCAAAGAAAAGCTGCCGTTCATCAAGGGATTCTTCCGCAAGGGTGGCCGTCAGGCATTCAAGGACTACGTGTTCTTCCCGCTGATCACCTTCCCGGTTGCCCCGATTGTTCTGGCTGGCAACATTGGCGCCAACCTGATCCGCAACCTGTGGTCATCCACGGTGATTTTCTGCGGCCACTTCACCCAGGACGCCGAGACCTTTACCGAGGAAGAATGTGAAGGTGAAAGCAAGGGGCATTGGTACCTGCGACAGTTGACCGGGTCATCCAACTTCTCCGGCAACCGGTTTGTACACCTGCTCAGCGGCCATTTGAGCTACCAGATGGAACACCACGTGTTCCCGGATCTGCCTGCCCATCGCTATCCGGAGATTTCCGAGAAAGTCCAGGCAGTATGTAAGAAGCATGGCATTCACTACAACACCGGAAGTTTTGCCAGGCAGTACGGCACCGTGCTCAAGCGCATCCTCAGCTACTCCCTGCCGGATCGACTGCGGGAAAAGTGGACAGCCCTGCCTCAATCCGCCTGAGCGGTTCAGCAACTCCCTAGGCGATCTGCAACAATCTGAGTAACTGCGGCCGGTGTTGGTTCTGAACCACATCGGCCAACGTGTATTTGTCCAGAGTTTCCAGAAAGGCTTTCAGGGCTTCGGCAAACATCGATTTCAACCCGCAGACTGGCGTAATCCGGCAGGCATTAGTGGAAGAAAAGCACTCGACAATGTTCATATCCTGCTCGGTTTCTCTTACCAACACCCCCACATTGATATCTTCCGGTGCCATATGCAGGCGGATGCCGCCTTTCTTTCCGCGAATCGTTTCGATATAGCCCTTCTTGTTAAGCTGATGGACCACCTTCATCAGGTGATTCTTCGAGATATCGTAGCTATCGGCAATTTCCTGGATGGTGGCCAGACGATCACCCTGTACTGCCAGATAAATCAGCACGCGCATTGAGTAGTCGGTATAACGGGTGATGTGCATTCATTTACTCCATGGATGCGAATGAAAAGCTCAATATGACGGCCTGGAAATCAGAAACACCGCCAATCCGATAAAAAACAGACCAAGTCCGGCCAACAGGGCTGTCGACGCGCCTGACAGAAAAAGAATCGACCAACTGATCCCCAACATCACGCAGGCGAGAACCTTGCCACGTACGGGCACGGCCCTCCGTTCTCTCCAGTTCTCAATGGCAGGCCCGAAGGTTCGGTGATTTTCCAGCCATGAGGCGAACTCAGGTGACCCTTTGCTGGCGAAAAAGGCAGCCAGCAATATGAACGGGGTGGTCGGCAATAATGGAAGAAAGACACCCAGCAAACCAAGCCCCGCGAACATATACGCAAGAAATTTGAATACGGCTTTACCCGAAGCGCCATCCATCAGCAAGAGCTCTGTCACCTGTTTATATGCTCCTTAGTCTACCAGCAATCAGTGCACAGGCCTCCCCAGTTGACTCAGCGACACCAATCTCGCCACATAGGCCAGCTTGACTCCCACCGCGAACAACAACGTTCCGATGTGAGCCAATACCTGATATGGCATCGCCAAACCGCTGGAGAAAGGGTAAGCCAGTAATACGGTAACGACCAGACCCACTGCGGACCAAAACATCGCACCATTAGCAAAGGACAACAACCTCTCCACCATCCCTCCAAAAAATATAACAAATACATCTTAAACTCTAGATCATATTTTAACCACGCGCAACAGGGAAGCAGAACACAGATTGATACGAAAGCAACGCCACAATTTTTGATATATCTCATTTACCTCTTCAATCATTAAGATGTATTATTTTTACACCTTTAAGTGAAGGACCATACAATGACCACGACAGCACACCCACTGGACCCAAGTGTCCAGATTACGGAGGCATCAAACGACGCCCTGATCGAACACATCCTTTCCCGCTTTCATGACGTGCACCGAAAGCAGCTCCCTGAACTGATCCGGTTATCCCAACGCGTCGAGCGGGTACACGGGAGCCATCCCCAGTGCCCCGCAGGGCTTACCGCACATCTTGAGTTCACCTTGGCCGAGCTGGAAAACCATATGGCGAAAGAGGAGCAGATTCTGTTTCCGATGATTGCCCGCGGCATGGTTGCTATGGCAAAGGCTCCGGTCACAGTGATGCGCGAGGAGCATGAGGATCACGGCGTTGCCCTGGCTCGCCTTAGCCGGATTACCAACAACATCACCTTGCCTGAGGACGCCTGTAACACCTGGAACCAACTCTACCTTGGTCTCCAGGCGTTCCGGGACGACCTCATGCAACACATTCACCTCGAAAACGACATTCTTTTCCATCGCGTCGATGGTCGTACAGGAGACGTTCAACATGGCTAAGTACCGCCGCCTGTGGTTCTTACTGATTGCGATCGTGGGGGTTACCTTCACGCTTCTGGGATACTTCGGCGCAGAGGTCTACCGCGCCGCGCCTCCCATTCCGGATCGGGTTGTGTCTGCCAACGGCGACACCCTGATGACCGAGGAAAGCATTCTTGACGGTCAGACTGCCTGGCAATCCGTCGGCGGCATGCAGCTCGGTTCGATCTGGGGCCACGGCGCCTACCAGGCACCGGACTGGACTGCCGATTGGCTTCACCGGGAGTTGGAAAACTGGCTGGCCATCGCCGCCCGGGAAGAGTACGGACAGGACTGGCACAGCCTCAGCGGGCAGGAGCGGAATGCCCTGCAATACGACCTGAAAACCGAGTACCGCACCAACGGTTATGACGAAGCCACCGACACCCTGCATCTGTCGGAACGCCGGACCCGCGCAATTGCTGAAACAGCTGACTACTACAGCAGGCTGTTCAGCAACTCGCCGGAACTTCAGTCTACTCGCGAAAACTACGCCATGAAGGAGAACACTCTGCCCAGCGCAGAGCGCCGTCAGCGGATGACCGAGTTCTTTTTCTGGACCGCCTGGGCAGCGGCGACTGAACGTCCGGGCAGCGATGCTACCTATACCAACAACTGGCCCCATGAACCGCTGATTGACAACAAACCGACTGCGGAAAATGTGGTCTGGTCGATCGTCAGCGTCGTGTTGCTGATTGCCGGTGTGGGCGGCCTGATCTGGGCCTGGGCGTTCCTGCGTAAAGAAGAGGAAGACGATCCTGCCGCTCCAGTTAAGGATCCCCTCAGCACCTTTGCCCTGACACCGTCTCAAAAAGCGTTGTGGAAATATCTGCTGCTGGTGGTCGGTCTGTTTACCTTCCAGGTGATGTTGGGCGGCTTTACCGCGCACTACACCGTGGAGGGCCAAAGCTTCTATGGTTTCAACGTCTCTGAGTGGTTCCCCTACTCCCTGGTTCGTACCTGGCATATCCAGGCTGCGCTGTTCTGGATCGCCACCGGTTTCCTCGCTGCCGGCCTGTTCCTTGCCCCCATCATCAACGGCGGCAAGGATCCGAAATTCCAGAAACTGGGCGTCAACGTGCTTTTCTGGGCTCTGGTGGCTGTAGTCGCCGGCTCGTTCATTGGCAATTTCCTGGCTATCGCCCAGATCATGCCGGTTAACCTCAGCTTCTGGCTGGGCCATCAGGGTTACGAGTATGTCGACCTTGGCCGCCTCTGGCAGATTGGCAAGTTCCTCGGCATCGTGTTCTGGCTGGTGCTGATGCTGCGCGGCATTGTCCCGGCCCTGCGTCAGCCCGGTGACAAAAACCTGCTGGCCCTGCTCACCGCCTCCGTGGTGGCCATCGGCCTGTTCTATGGCGCCGGTTTCTTCTATGGCGAGCGCACTCACATCTCCATCATGGAATACTGGCGCTGGTGGATCGTCCATCTTTGGGTGGAAGGCTTCTTCGAAGTATTCGCCACCGCCGCGCTTGCCTTCATCTTCTGCAGCATGGGCCTGGTGTCCCGCACCGTGGCCACCTCAGCCAGCCTGGCGTCTGCCAGCCTGTTCATGCTCGGTGGTGTGCCGGGAACGTTCCACCACCTGTACTTTTCCGGCACCACTACGCCGGTCATGGCGGTCGGCGCCACCTTTAGCGCCCTGGAAGTGGTGCCCCTGGTGGTTCTCGGTTACGAGGCCTGGGAAAACTGGAGGCTGAAGTCCCGCGCTCCGTGGATGGAAAATATCCGCTGGCCACTGATCTTCTTCGTGGCGGTCGCCTTCTGGAACATGCTGGGCGCAGGGGTGCTCGGGTTTATGATCAACCCGCCGGTCGCGCTCTATTACATCCAGGGGCTGAACACCACGCCTACCCATGCTCACGCAGCGCTGTTCGGTGTCTACGGTTTCCTGGCCCTGGGCTTCTCGTTGCTGATCCTGCGCTACATCCGTCCACGCATCGTCTTTGACGAGCGATTGATGAAAGTGGGCTTCTGGTGGCTGAACATCGGTCTGGTACTGATGCTGTTCACGAGCCTGCTGCCCATCGGCATCATCCAGTTCGTGGCCAGCGCCAGCGAAGGCTTGTGGTACGCCCGGAGCGAGAGCTTTATGCAGAGCGAACTCCTGCAAACCCTGCGCTGGGTTCGTACTATAGGCGATGTCGTCTTTATTATCGGCGCCCTTGCGGTCACCTGGCAGGTGGTCAAAGGCCTGTTCTTCCCGGACCTGGAACCGGAAACGGAGTCCGCGTTGCCCGACTCAGAGCAAGCCAGGGCCTGATCCCCCCAACCTCGCGGGCCAAGGACGGCCCGCCTCTTCGCTTCCGAATCACCCAACGGCCCCGAGGTTCCACAAGGCTTACCCCGCGAGAGGTATCGGATTCCTGTCCCCATTCTGCGACAATTGAGTTATATTTAATCAAACTTTCAGACAGGGAAACCTGCCAATGTCCCAAGCCAAGCTGACTGACCGTTTTGGACGCACCGTGGATTACGTGCGTTTGTCCGTCACGGACCGTTGCGATTTCCGCTGCGTCTACTGCATGGCTGAAGAAATGACATTCCTGCCCCGCCAGCAGGTGCTGACCCTGGAAGAAATTGCCCGGGTTGCCAGAACCTTTGTATCACTCGGTACCGAGAAAATCCGGCTGACCGGGGGTGAGCCCCTGGTGCGGAAGGATATTCTGGAGCTGGTCAAGGAAATCGGCAGCTACGGATTGCGTGATTTTGCGATGACGACCAACGGCAGCCAGCTGCCTACCATGGCGGAGCCACTTCGGAAAGCCGGCCTTAAGCGGCTGAACATCAGCCTGGACTCCCTGGATGCCGAAAAATTCAGCCGTATTACCCGTACCGGTAAACTCTCCCGAGTTCTGGAAGGTATTGACGCGGCCAAAGACGCCGGCTTTGAGGGCATCAAACTCAATACAGTGGTCATGAAAGGTGGCAACGATCAGGAAGTACCCGAGCTGATCGAATTTGCACGCAAAAAGAAGGTGGACATCACCTTCATTGAGGAAATGCCCCTGGGCGAGATTTCAGAGCACGATCGTGGTCAGGTACTCTGCACCAGTGATGAAGTCCGCGACATTATTGGCCAGCGGCATGAGCTGATCCCCACACCGGAAGACTCCGGCGGACCGGCCCGCTATTACCGCATGCCGGACAGCGATGTCCGCGTTGGTTTTATTTCGCCGCACTCCCACAACTTCTGCTCTACCTGCAACCGCGTACGGGTAACGGTAGAGGGCCGCTTGCTGCTTTGTCTTGGCAACGAGCACTCCGTAGACCTGCGCCGTGTTCTGCGTGGTCACCCGGTGACTGATGACAAACTGCGGGAAACCATCATCAACGCCATGGACCTGAAACCTGAGCGTCATCACTTTTCCACTGAGGGTGATGTTCAGATTCTCCGGTTCATGAATATGACTGGCGGTTGAGGCCGTACCCGGTATTTGGCCCTCGATATTTGGAGTTAACGCCCGAAG
>JAKLLS010000156.1 GCA_022014155.1 Marinobacter sp.
CCGAGGATTTACCATGACGGCATATCAGCATACAAAGGAAGAGTATCGGGGTAGTCGAGTTGCCGGCTGGCATTGTTTGCGGAAGCGGGGTGGGGTGGGTGTCATCCTTACTGCTCTGCTCCTCGCCGGTTGCGCCAGCAACCCAGCGGTAAACTCCGGTAGCAGCTACACGGAACTTTACGAAGGCACATCAGAACTGACCTTCTCTACACTGATGCCCGTGGAATCGGCAGAGGAAGCGATCGCCAGGGGTGATGCGGCATATCGGCGGGGCAAGGTGGACGAAGCCGTATTCGAGTACATCCGCTCTCTGGAACTGGACCCTGACAATGCCGATACCTTCTACAAAATCGGCGCCATCAATCTCCACAAGGAAGCAGACAACAAGGCTGCGACTGCTTTTCGTCTGGCACTTGAACAGGATGCCACGCACCCCGGTGCCCTGGAGGGCCTGGGGCTGATGATGATGAAGCAGCGGGAATACGATCAGGCCCGGACCATGCTGGAACAGGCGGTGGAGGCCGACAGTAGCCGCTGGCAGGCATTGAATGCCCTGGGCATCATGGCGGACTTGCGTGGCGACTTTACCGACGCCCGGAGCTATTACGACAGGGCGCTCCTACTGTCTCCCCGCAACGTCAAACTCCACAACAACCTTGGATATTCCTATTATCTTATTGGCCACTGGGATCGGGCCGAGAGTCAGTACCGGACCGCACTTGGCCTTGCCCCCGGGCACGAGCGTACCTGGCGAAATCTGGGCCAGTTATATACCCGGCTGGAGCGCTATGACGAAGCGTTGGATGCGTTCGCGAAGGTGATGAGCGAAGCTGACGCTTTGAATACCATGGGCTACATCCGCATGGCGGAAGAAGATTATCCCCAGGCTGAGACGTTCTTCGAGAAAGCCGCCAAGGCATCACCCAGTTACCACGTGACATCCAACGAGAATCTCGAACAGGTACGGCGGTTGATTGCACGTGAGTAGTCGAATTGGGCTGAAAATGTTCTGTTTAAAATTGTAATGCAAGGGGAGGGGGCGTCTCCTCCTTCCCCTGTCCCTTTCTGGATCTTCCTTCCGAACTAACTGAATTTCTCTTTGGAAACATAGTCCTGTGGTCACTCCTGTCATCTGTCGTCAGGTTACAGTCGATGTCATTGTGTTTGTGAGTGTAAGCGCCAACTTCTTGACGAAATGGCCGTGAAAAACAGGGAACCAGAGCGCAAATAACCGAAAAATCCCGCGATATGATTTGCTCCGATAGTCAATAAATTGGTGTAAAAAATGTCATATCGCGGCAAAGAAATATCGAAGCAAGGACAGCTGTTTTTACCTATGGTGGTTCTGCTTGCGGGCTGCGGTTCGGGTGGTTCCGATAGTGACAGCGAAGCAGCTGTGCAGTCGCAGGAAAACGGAAATACCGGTGAACCTGTGGTGAAGGTTGCGGGTGCGGCTGTCAAAGGCATCATTCAGCAGGGGATGGTTACCGCCAATCGCCTTATAGCGGACAAAGACGGGACTTATTCGCTGGACCGGCTGGCCGCCAAAACCGTCAGAACTGCTGAAGACGGCAGTTATGAGCTGCAGTTGCGGGGCAAGGCCGACGGCTGGGCACTGGTTGAACTCAGCACCGACCAGCAAACCCGCATGGTCTGCGATGTGCTTCCCGGCTGTGATCAGGCAGACGGAAGCACCATTGCCTTTGGGCAGACCCTGAGCCTCGACAGTGAATTCAGCCTGCGCGGTGCAGGCGATCTCATCTCCGAGATTGTCTATCTGACACCACTGACCCATCTGGCGGTGGCGCTCGCAGAACGAAACGAGCAGGGGCTGTCTCCAGATGCATTGGCAGGCGCTTACACAACCGTTGAAAACTGGTTTGGCCTGTCAGTTGGTGCCCTGCACCTGGCGCCGCCAGATCTGACTCGCTTGGACCAACTGAGCGATGTCACCGCCGATTCCCTGCAGGTTGCTATCGCCAACGCGGCCTTCCTGGCGCTGGTAAACGACAACCCCCAGTGGACCACCATCTCCCAGGTTCTGAATAACATGACGGCCCAGGTAGCGGATACCGGCCAGATTCAGATTATTGGTGATGGTGACAGCCTTACTCTGTCAGATCTGGTAGCCGCCGCTGCATTGCAGGCATCGGAGCTTCAGATCACGGTGGAGTCCTCCACCATCAGCCAGCAACTGGCGGTGGTTGAGCACCGCAATGTGCAGCGATTCGAGACCATTGCTGATGTTTACGACGATTCCGATACCAGTCTCGCCGACTCTGGAGATACAACCTCTGACACTGATGGCACCAGTGAAGGTGGCGATGGCACTAACACAGACACCTCCGGTGACACGACAGATTCCGGTAGCACCGGCACCGCCATCCCGGCGGATGCTGCCCTGCTAAGCTGGACCGCTCCGCTGACCCGGGAAAACGGTGACAGCCTCAGCATGGGTGAAATCGCCGGCTATGAAGTGGTCTATGGCACCTCTGCTGATGCGATGGACCAGTCTCTGGCCATCGGTGACGCCTCGGTTGACGAACTGTTGGTTGATCAGCTGAGTGAAGGTACCTGGTACTTTGCCATGCGCACCCTGGATACCGATGGTAATCGCAGTCAATTGTCTGAAGTTGTATACAAGCAGATATAGTTTGAGAGAGGCGGTCTCCACGGAGGGGAGACTGGTCTACCAGACGGGGAACAAACTGCCCACCCAATACGTCCTTGCAGCAACATGGAATGGCCTGCTGTTACCGGCACTGGTCGGAGGCCCCATGCCCGTGACATACCAGATATCATAAGGGAGGATCCCATGAGCGAGGTCGCAACCAAACTGACTGAACCCACTGAATATGTGCAGTTCTGGAACGACACCCTGGCCGACAAATTCGACCGGTTCCGGCACATTCTGATGGAAGGCCTTAGCTATCACAGCCGGGTGCCTCTGGAACGCCTGACAGTCACCCCGGGTAGCCGGATTCTTGATGTGGGGTGTGGCTGGGGGGATACCGCCATCCAACTGGCCCGCAAGACCGGACCCGACGGCTATGTGCTGGGCGTTGACTGCGTGGAGCAGTTCCTGACGAAAGCCCGGGACGATGCCCGTAAGGCCGGGCTGGACAACATCCGGTTCATAACAGAAGACGTCGAGCGTTACCCCTTTGATGGTCGTTTCGATCTGTGTTTCTCACGCTTCGGCATGATGTTTTTCGAAAACCCGGTACTGGCAATGAAGAACATCCGCCGGGCATTGAGGCCAGAAGGTGAACTGATTTTCATCGTCTGGCGCAGCAGTGACTTTAACCCCTGGTTGGGCATGGCAAAGGAGGTGGTCTTGCGTTACCTGCCGGAGCCCGGCGAAGGTGCCCGGTCCTGTGGCCCCGGCCCGTTCTCCATGGCCAGTACCGAGGTGGTGTCAAAGCAACTGGAGATTGCAGGGTTCCGGGATATAAACTTCGAACAGCTCGATGGCCCGGTTACCGTGGGGAACTCGGTGCAGGATGCCATCAATTTCCAGTTGGCCATCGGGCCGGCCGGAGAAGTCTTCAGGGAGGCCGGAGAGCTGGCGGAGCAGCAGCGCCCGGAAATCGAAGAGGCACTGCGAGAGGCGCTTGCGTACTACCAGGATGATTCCGGCTGCATTGTCATGCCGTCCAGTTCCTGGTGTATCACGGCCCGTAATCCGGTAAGTGACCACTGAATGCCACTCAGCTACCGCTGCCTGAAAAGGTCAACGGTCCCCTGGCCTGACTCTGTAGTGATTAGAGCCAGGCCAGGGTATCAGGCGGTTTCAGGCTTCATCTGCTCGGCCAGAGCATCGTCCAGCTTATTGGCACGTTTGGCTGCTGGCCGGCTTTCCATGCGGTTCACGTACTCCTGAAAGACCTCGTTCGTCGGGATGTTCTTCTGCATCATTTCCCACCAGAGGTAACTGCTGACCAGCACATCCGCTGCGGTGAACTGATCCCCGCAGATGTATGGGGTCTGGCCAAGCACTTTCTCCAGGGTATTGATGCTGTCTTCCACCCGGCCGCAGCCGACGGCTTGAACGTTGCTGCTATCAATTTTCCAGCCGTAGGCGAGGGCACTGGTGGCCATCTCAAACGGGCCAGCCATGAAGAACAGCCAACGATAATAGGCGCCGCGCTCAGGGGACTGTGGCGGCGGTGCCAGCTTTTTCTCCGGGAACTGGTCCGCCAGGTAAGCGCAGATGGCCGCCACCTCGGTCACAATGGTATTGCCGTGTTTGATGGCCGGCACTTTGCCCATGGGATTGATGGCCAGGTACTCTGGGGATTTCATATCCGGGCCGAATTCCATCGTCTCTACCGAGTATGGAATACCGACTTCTTCCAGCATCCAGCGTACAACGCGCCCGCGAGACATAGGATGGGTGTAAAAGGTGAGTTCTGACATGTCGATCTCCATTTCCAGTCAGTGTTTCAAGTAGTGTTTAGTGGCTCCTTAAGTACTGCGAGATCAGATTAGTTTGTAAATAGGTAAGAATCTGTCCTAAATAAATCGGACAATAGAATTTTAATGAGATTCATCGGAAATCGACGCCAGGAGGAAGGCGATTATGTCTGGTCCTACAACCCGCGTGCTTACCGTGCTTGAGTTATTACAGGCTCACGGCCAGATCGGCGGAGCAGAGCTGGCGGAACGGCTGGGCGTGGACCGGCGGACGATCAGGCGCTACATCACGGTGCTTGAGGACCTGGGCATCCCGGTGATGACGGAACAGGGGCGCTACGGTGGTTATCGATTGGTGGCGGGTTTCAAGTTACCGCCAATGATGTTTACCGATGAAGAAACTCTGGCGGTTTCCCTGGGGTTGCTGGCGGCCCGGCAGCTTGGGCTGGCAGATGCAGCGCCGGCCATTGCCAGCGTGCAGGCGAAACTGGAACGGGTGATGCCGGTCAACCTGAAAAGGCGGGTGCGCAGTGTCAGCGATACCACCCGGGTGATCCTGCCCCGGGGTGAACCCAGCCTGGATGACCGTGCCCTGCAAACACTGACGACTGCCACGGAAGCCTCACGGACCGTGGGGTTTACCTACCACTCCCCACAGCATGGAGGGATGGACCGCGAGGTTGATCCCTACGGCGTCGTGTTCCGTCAGGGGCGTTGGTACGTCACGGGTTTCTGCCATCTCCGTCAGGCCATGCGCTCGTTCCGGCTGGATCGTATCAGCGGCGTCCACATGCTGGCAGATACCTTCCGGCGACCGCCAGGCTTTGATGCGGCGGAGTTCCTGAGTGAGAGCTTTTTGTCCTGGGGGCGAACTCATGAGGTATCACTTTTGCTTCACACCGACCGCGAGTCCGCCGCAAATGTGTTCGATTTTCACTCATCCTGTGCGGATCAGCTTGAACAACTGGATGACGGATTGCTTCTGACCACCCGCACCGACAGCTTCGAGTGGTTTGCCTGGTGGTTGGCACAGCTCCCTTTCCGATTCACCATCCTGAAGCCAGACGGCTTGAAAGATGCCCTGCGGGAGCACGCCACACGGTTGCTGGAATGTTGTGAGTGAGCGCGGCCAGGACGATAAGGCAAGCTTTGGGAGCACATACAGAATGTTCTTAAACCTGTTCATCGTTTGGTCCTCTGTTTGCGTCATGTGGACCAGATTGGACACCAAGGCCATCAAGCAGTAACTCGCAGGCTCGATCAGCGGCATCCTGGAAGGGTTCCAGAACAAGATCAACGCCCAGCAGCTTCAACTCTTCCGATTCCATCTTGCTTTGCGATACCGTCGCCAATTGGCCGGCGAACCCCGCCGCCCGGGTCAATTGAATAATAGTTTTCCGCATATCTTCGGAGGAGAGCCCGGTTTGGTGATGTGGAATGGCGGACACAACCCACTTGGCGTGCCTGAGTGGTAACTCAGCCACAAACTCTGCATCCGTGACATCTCCGTATTCGGTATCCAATCCCAAATGCCGCCAGTATTTGATGGCGACGGGATTAAAATCCAGTCCTAGAACCTCGATGCCTTGTGCTTTGAGGCGAGTGGCGATCGCTGTGCCCAGGCGGCCCAAGCCAAAAATGATCACCTGATAATGATCACCAGCGTGCTGTTCTGCAGACTGTTCACGGGGAGTGCCCGGCCGTTCAAATATCCCCAGCAAAGGCTCAAACAGCCTGTAAAGTTGATGGGAATAGGTGATCATGTAAGTCGATGCCGCGATGGTCACAATACCGACCAGGGTGACCAGTCCGAGAACATCCTGCCGCATATGGCCCAGGCTGATCCCCATGGTAACGAAAATGAGTGAAAACTCACTGATTTGGGCAACGGTCAGGCCGGCCAGGAAACTGGTCCTTTTCCGGTACCCCATGGCTCCCATAATAATTATTACAATCAGTGGGTTACCGATAAGAACAAACAGCGAGAAGATGATGGCGCCAGAGATGTGAGAGCCCAGCAACGATAAGTCCAGTTGCGCCCCCAATGCGATAAAGAAGAACAGCAGCAAGAAATCGCGTAACGGTGCCAGCCTGGCCGCGATACTTTCACGATAGGGCGTGGAGGCGAGTGCCACACCCGCCAATAAGCCGCCCACTTCCTTGCCCAGCCCCACCAAATCGCCGATCGCCGCGAATAACGCCGTTTGAGCGAGGGCGTAAACAACCAACAATTCAGTTGTTTTCGCCAGTTTCTCTGTGAGCGGGTCGGCGATGTACCGGACGAACAGGATGACAAATAACAGCAAGCCAATGCCGGAAATGGCTACTTGCCAGGCGGAAGAATTACTGGCCTGGGCGTGCCCGCTTCCTATGCCGATTGCCGCCAGTACAATCATTGCCATGACAACGACAAGATCCTGAACGATCAAGAACCCCAGAGCGATCTGACCGTGCAATGAGTCGATTTCTCTCTTATCCGAGAGCAGCTTGACGATGATAATGGTGGACGAAAAGGTGAGGGCGACCGCAACGTAAATGCTGGTTACATGGTTCAGGCCAATCGCCAGCCCGATGAAGTAGCCAAAGATGGATGTGAAAGCCACCTGACCAAGCCCCGTGAGCAAGGAAACTCCGCCAATGGACCGGATCAGCTTCACATCCAGCTTTATACCCACAAGGAACAGAAGGACGGCGATACCTAACTCGGAAAGAAGCTCGATCTGTTCCCGGGAATGAACAATATCCAGAACTGATGGCCCTGCGATCAGACCGACAGCGATAAAGCTCACAATAAGTGGCTGCCTCAACAATATGCCGATGAACCCTATGATGGCCGCCAATACGAGAAGTGCTGCAACCTCTGTGAAGGAGGATTGCACGATAAAATCAAGCAACGTTCATTCTCCCTGACTTACATTACTCCTGTTCACTCCTCTTTCATCCTAGTCTAATCTGGTCAATTGCAGGCACCTGCGAATCCGGTTTTCGATCTCCGCGATCACCAGCG
>JAKLLS010000157.1 GCA_022014155.1 Marinobacter sp.
CTGAAGGAAAGGTACCCATGACACAAATTGTGCAAATGAAGAACATGAACAAGTATTTCGGCAAACTTCATGTTCTGAAGGACATCAATCTCACTGTGGAAGCCGGCGAGGTTGTCGTCATTATCGGTGCCAGTGGCTCCGGCAAATCCACATTGATTCGCTGCGTGAATGGTCTCGAGGAGTATGAATCCGGCAAGCTCGTGGTCGATGGCAATGAACTCGCACCGAAAGGCGGCAACCAGAAATCTCTGGCGGAAATTCGCAAGGAAGTGGGCATGGTATTCCAGCAGTTCAACCTGTTCCCTCACCTGACGGTGAAAAGAAACATCATGCTGGCGCCAATCAAGGTGAAAAACGCCTCACAGGTGATCGCCAATGCGACGGCTGAACGCCTGCTGAACCGCGTGGGCATTGGTAACCAGGCGGACAAATACCCCAGCCAGCTCTCCGGCGGTCAGCAACAACGGGTAGCCATCGCCAGAGCGTTAGCCATGGAACCACGGCTGATGCTGTTCGATGAACCCACGTCAGCGCTCGACCCGGAAATGATCGGTGAGGTGCTGGACGTGATGCGCGAGCTGGCCAAAGAAGGCATGACCATGATGGTGGTGACCCACGAAATGGGCTTTGCCCGGGAAGTGGCGGATAGGGTCATTTACATTCATGAAGGCCAGATTGTCGAGGAAGGCAAACCCGGCGATGTCTTCGACAACCCGCAGAACGAGCGGACCCAGGCGTTCCTGTCCCGGGTGTTGGCGCACTGAGGCCCAGGCTACAATAACTGGCGGAGAACTTCGTATTCCTGCTCAATTTTGACGCGGGAGTCTTCCGCCAGGAAGCCGGCCACTTTTTTCCCCAGCAACGGCACGTCACACCGCACGTTCAGGCTGACGTGGTTGGTACAACTCTCAGACGACCCCTGGAGTTTCATGATGCCGTGAATCTTCGCCGGCACGTTTTCAATGCGCACCCGGAATTCACAGTGCCACTCGGAATCGTCCTTGCGGAACCAGTGTTCCTCCTGACGCACCTGATTCCACTCACGGTGGAAACTGGCCAGGATGCCCGGCACTTCAGCGGATGTCATCATCTCGCGCTCAATCACAAGTTTTGCTGACAGGTCATCGCGTTTCAATTCCACAACACGCACATTTCGGGAACCCAGCTTGCGGTTTTTCTCGATAATCCGACTCTCGTCGAAGAAGGCGCCCAGCACATGCTCAAGGCCCGCCTCGTAGGGATGTTTCAGCTCCAGTTTCATAACGGCCTCCAAAAAGTATAAAGAGATTGTTACGGGGGCGGTGCCGGCAAACATTGGCCGTCAGGTCAGCTCCTGATGGCTGCGTAGCCAGAGTGATTCAGGTCACACTCCAGATGGCCACTAGCCGGCCACACCTCTGCCAAGTATCATGGTGAACCTTTTGATTTATCCGCTACCCAACCCCTTACCGGGCCGAGAGGAGACTTACAGATGCGCAACGCCGATCTCGTCGCACGGGACCTCAAATCCGTCTGGCATCCCTGTACCCAGATGAAAGATCACGAAACCCTGCCGCTGATTCCCGTGAAACGGGGTGAAGGGGTCTGGCTGGAAGATTTCGAGAATAACCGCTATATCGATGCCGTCAGCTCCTGGTGGGTCAACCTGTTCGGCCACGCCAACCCGCGCATCAACGCGGCCATCCAGGAACAGATCGGGAAGCTCGAGCATGTGATCCTGGCCGGTTTCAGCCATGAACCGGTGGTCAACCTGTCAGAACGCCTGATTGAGGTAACCCCTCCCGGCCTCAATAAATGCTTTTATGCCGATAACGGCTCATCCGCCATCGAAGCGGCGCTGAAGATGAGCTACCACTACTGGAAGAACCAGGGCAAACCCGGCAAAAAGAACTTCGTCAACCTCGGCAACAGCTACCACGGCGAAACCCTGGGTGCTCTGGCGCTTGGCGATGTTGCACTGTACAAGGACACCTATCAGCCGCTGTTGATGGAAGTACTGACTGCGCCTTCCCCGGATGCCTGGAACAAGGAAGCCGGTGAAACCGACGAGGAATACGCCCTGCGTCAGTTCGAGGCCATGGAAAAACTGCTGGCCGAGAAGCACGAGGAAATCTGTGCCGTCGTGGTAGAGCCGCTCATCCAGTGCGCCGGCGGCATGCGCATGCACCATCCGGTGTACCACACCAAGTTGCGGGAAGCCTGCACTCGTTACGGCGTACACCTGATTGCCGATGAAATAGCCGTTGGCTTCGGCCGCACCGGCACTATGTTTGCCTGCGAGCAGGCAGACATCACCCCGGATTTCATGTGCCTGTCGAAAGGACTGACGGCCGGCTACCTGCCTTTGTCAGTCGTGTTGACCACCAATGACGTTTACCAGGCTTTCTACGACGATTATGAGACGCTGCGGGCGTTTCTCCATTCCCACAGCTACACCGGCAACCCCATTGGCTGTGCGGTCGCCCTGGCAACCCTGGACATCTTCCGGGATGACAACGTCATTGAGAACAACAAGCGCCTGTCCGCGTGCATGGCGGACTCGGTGGCCCACCTGGCGGATCACCCGAACGTTGGCGGTATCCGCCAGCACGGCATGACGCTGGCCGTGGAGATGGTCAAGAACAAGGCCGACAAGACGCCATTCCCCTGGCAGGAACGACGCGGCATCAAAGTCTACCAACACGCCCTCACCCGTCAGGCCCTGCTTCGTCCGCTGGGTAACGTGGTGTATTTCATGCCGCCGTACATCATCACCGAGGAGCAGATCCGCCACCTTGGACAGGTGGCGACCGAGGGCATCGAGATTGCCGTCAGGGACTGACCATGCGCGTTCCAAGAATATTCACACGCTCTCTGCTGAGCGAGGGCACCACAACCGCGCTGGACGAAAACGCAGCCCAGCACGTCGGCCGGGTACTGCGCATGCAACCCGGCCAGGAGCTGCGACTTTTCAACGGTGATGGCAACGACTACCCCGCCACCATCACCAATGCCAGCAAGAAACAGGTCGAAGTCCAGGTGGGAGCCCCGGCCGCGAACGCCACCGAATCCTCCCTGGACATCATCCTTGGCCAGACCCTCTCCAAAGGCGACCGCATGGACTACGCTGTGCAGAAAGCCGTGGAAATGGGCGTGACCCGCATCGTCCCACTCACCACTGAACGCTGCGATGTGAAGCTCAAAGGTGACCGTGAGGACAAACGACTGCGCCACTGGCAATCCGTCGCCATCAGCGCCGCCGAACAATGCGGCCGCGCCCGCGTACCGGAGATTCTCCCGGTCATGACCCTGGCGCAATGGTTTGAACACACCGGGGACTGCGACCTGAGGTTGGTACTGCACCACCGCACGGAACAGTCCCTGGACTCCATGAACAAGCCAACCCGCGTCGCCCTGATGATCGGCCCGGAAGGGGGCCTGAGCCCTGAAGAAATAGCGGCAGCTGAAAACAGCGGCTTCCTACCGGTCGCTCTCGGGCCGCGGGTACTGCGAACAGAAACCGCCCCGATCGCCGCCATGTCGCTGTGTCAGTGGCTTTGGGGCGACATCGGAAGCTGACAAAACCGACTGTGCAGCCGCCTTTGTCTGGCGTATCAGTCATTGACAGGACGCAGGCTGACAAACATTATCGCTGTCGAGTAGAAGCGTAGCGGGAACCAAAACACCAACAACGAACAAACGCGAGTACCGGATGACAAGTCTGTTTACCAATCCCGAATTCTGGCAGTACCTAAGCATCCCAGTCATTGCCGCGCTGATCGGCTGGAGCACCAACTGGCTTGCCATCAAAATGACCTTCTACCCCCTGGAATTTATCGGCAAACCGCCGTTGCTCGGCTGGCAGGGTATCATCCCGTCCAAGGCCCGAAAGATGGCCGCCATCAGCGTGGACGCGACCATCTCCAAGATCGGCACAGTCGACGAAATCTTCCAGCAGATCGACCCCAAAGTGCTGGCGGCCCACATCGTGCATTCCGCCAACCCCCGCATCGAGGAATATGTTGACGAGATGATGCTGCGGGAATACCCGACATTCTGGGAAAACCTTCCTAACTCTGCCCGCAACATGGTCTACGAAAGGGTTCGCAAGGCAACTCCCCAGTTGGTGGACAACCTGGTCGATGATATTTCCGACAACATCGAAGACCTGCTGGACATCAAGGGCATGGTCATCGACCGCCTTGCCAAGGACAAGCAACTGCTGAACCGCATCTTCCTGGAATGTGGCGATGCCGAGTTTCGGTTCATCGTCAATTCCGGTCTCTACTTCGGATTCCTGTTCGGTCTGGTGCAGATGGCGGTGTGGTATTTCTACCAGAGCTGGTGGGTACTTCCGTTTTTTGGCTTATTGGTGGGCTACGCCACCAACTGGATCGCGCTGAACGTAATCTTCCGCCCACTGTACGAGAAGAAAATCGGACCTATTCGGTTGCAGGGGCTGTTCCTCAAGCGTCAGAACGAAGTGGCGGAGTCCTTCTGTCATATTGTGACCCACGAGATCCTGACCGTCGGCAACATTATCAATGCCATCATTGAGGGCCCCAAAGGAGATCGTGCCCGCAATATGGTGAAGAAACACATCAAACCGCTGGTGGATGAAACCGCTGGCATGGGCAAGGCACTGACCCAGATGGCCTTTGGACCTACCGGATTCGCCACCCTGAAGAACAAAGTGGGACTGAAAGCCATCGAAATTTCCCAGTCTTCTTTCAATAACCCGATGTTTGAAAAAGACCGGGCCCGGGCGGTTAAATCCATCATGGTTGAACGCATGATTGCCCTGACGTCGGAGGAATTCCAGGACCTGCTTCGTCCCTGCTTCCAGGAGGATGAGATCAAACTCATTCTGGTGGGGGCGTTTCTGGGTATGGTGGCAGGCGTCGGCCAATTGATCTTCGTATTTGGTGGTGCCCTGGGATAACCGGGGCCATTTTTCTGTGCACAAACCAATGACGCCTCTATACTGGCAGGTAGCGGGTACGTATCATTTGACGACTCACCGACCTGGAGGCATTGGATGCCAGGCTTTCTCTCCTGGGTATCGGAGCTGTTTTATACTTCCGGGCCAAAGCCCCAGACTTCCGAACCAAGACTGTTCAATCCGGTAGCTGGCGAATCCTCCACCACGGAGCAGGATTCGCTTCTGGTCCAAAACCTGGAAAACCATCTTTTCTGCTGGCTGCTGGACTCGCCACCCTCCGCACTTAAAACCGGCACACACGAAAGCAATCAGGTACTGGAGCAGCTTGAACAACGCCTGCAGGACCAGAAAATCGAAGAATTGCCACGTCGTCCGTTGACGCTCCCCATGCTGATGCGGGCCTTGTCAGACGAATCATCTGACCGTCATCAGGTCACAGACATCATACTCAGTGATCCGTCACTCACTGACCAGCTCCTGCAGATCGCAAACAGCCCCTATTTCAAACCTGGTGACCAGACTATTGAATCCGTGGATCACGCGGTGTTTGTCCTGGGTCTTGATGGTATCCGGAGCGTCATTTCGGCTGCGGTTATGCGACCGATGATGGCCGCCCGCAACAGTCGCGAGGCGCTCTTTGCCCAGCGGGTTTGGCGATGGGGGCTGGCCTGCGCCCGTGCAGCGGAGATGATCGCCAGAATCCAGGGCCAGGATACCAGCGCGCATTTTATGGTGGGCCTGCTTCCGGCGTTGTCCTATATCACCTTGCGAAGAGAAATTCACCGAATCTACCTCACCAGCGGGGACAGGCAAGAACCCGCGCCAGCCGTTTTGCGGCAAGCCCTTGCACGCTATCACTGGGTGACTACCCAACTGCTGGCCAATGAGTGGAACCTGCCCCCGAAATACCACGCCTATTTGCTGGCTGCCGAACGGCCTGCGCCAGACCAGGAACATACTCCATTGAATGATGGGATGATCATCGGAACCCGTGAAGCGCTCCGTCACGCCCACCAGCGTAATCTGGCGGAAGAGAAACTGCTGCACCTGGTTCGTCTGGATGAGGATCAGTTGGCGCGGGTTCGCAAAGCGCTTCTGCGGATGCTGGAAGACTGAGACGCTCCCACGCCAGACCAATGGCTATAACGGATCAGGCATTGCTGCTGCCCTGCTCGTCGCTCAGCAGTTCGGCAAAGGTAACGGACTCATCGGCCTCCGAGCGCATCCGCAGTGTCTCCGGTATCACGGCAGGCAGGCGATCCACCACCCGATCCTCATCCTTTCGAACAGCTGCCAGCAGGCTTCCCACAGAAATCAGGTTGAGCGCACGCCCGGGAATCAACTTGTCCCCCTGACTACCGGCCAGCGTCAGAAAACCTGCCCGGATGAGCTTGTCACTGACCCCCCGGGTGACTTCTCCGGGAACTCGCAGCTGGTGCTCCAGCCATTCCTGCTGAGGCGCCGGTTCACCTTTACTGAACGGCTTGGCGACCATCCACATCAGCGCAAGGGCCACCTTTTCCTGCAGTTCGGGAGACAGTTGAACCTTGTGACGCTTCGCCACCGAACCGGGATTCTGAAGATAGAACGACAAACTGGCGCCGAGTAGCAAAATCATCCAGTTGAGATAAATCCAGATCAGCAGAATGATACCGATGGCAAAACTGGAATAAATCGCCTCGTACTTGGCGGAACCCGCCACAAAGGAGGCGAACAGCATCCCGGCGGCCTGCCAGGATACCCCTGCCACCAGGCCGCCGATAAAGGCGTAACGCAGTTTGACCCGGGTGTTGGGGATAAACACATAAACGAAGGTGAATGCTCCCACCACCAGGAAGAAAGGTGTAAATCGACTGACAACAAGGATCAACGAACCAAACGGTTCAATCTTGACCAGTGTCTGCACGAATTCTGAAGAGAAAATGGTAGCGGTCGCGCCGATGGCGGACACCATCAACAGGGGGCCGACCATGATCACACTCAGGTAATTGCTGAACCGCTGCGCCATGGAGCGCATGTCCGGCACACGCCAGATCATGTTGAAGGAACGCTCGATTTTCTGGACCAGAGAAATCACCGTATACACCAGCAACGCCAGCCCCACGGACCCCAGCACCCCGACTTTCATGTTGTCGACAAAGCTCAGGATCTGCTCAGCAATCTCCACCCCCTGGGGCCCCATGGGCTCAAAGAACTGGAACAGAAAGGGCTCCATTTTCTGGTGGACCCCCATAGCCTTAAGCACCGAGAAGCTCAGGGCCAGCAGCGGCACAATACTGAGCAACGTAGTGTACACCAGGCTCATGGAGTGCAGCGTCAGGTTGCCACTGACCACATCCCGGATCAACGCGTACAGACTACGCCCGGTTTTATAGAGCCAGGTCCACGGCCAGTACTGGGGTGGATTGGGATTAGCGAGAATCCACTTTTCCGCGGCCTGAAGCCGGTCTTTCAGTTGAAAAGAAGCCACACAACGTCCTGTTTGCCAGT
>JAKLLS010000158.1 GCA_022014155.1 Marinobacter sp.
CGAAGCGAGTTGTAAGGCGGTTTTTAAAAACATACCCCACCACCGCGGCCTCCTCCCAAACAAAGCTCCCAAACAAGCCCCCAAAACAAGCCGGATAGAATCAGGAGTCCTCGGATTCCTCCTCCCGAAGGCCATACTTGCGAACCTTCTCCACCAGAGTCGTCCGCCGAATCCGCAGCTTCTCCGCAGCCCGGGCAACCACGCCACTGGCTTCGTCCAGAGCCTGCTGGATCAGCTGCTTTTCCAGGTTCGACAGGTAGTCCTTCAGGTCGATGCCATTGACCGGCAACAAGGCAGGCGCGTCCAGACCCACCAGTCCTGGTACACCAGACGGCATGCCTGAATCCTCGACTGGGCGGTTTTCGTCGTAGTCGTCTACATAGCGGAACTTCTTGGGCAGTTCCTGGACGCCGATGACGCCATAGGGATGCATGATCGCCAGGCGCTCCACCAGGTTGGCCAACTCCCGTACGTTGCCGGGCCAGTCGTGCCGGCACAGGCTCATGATCGCTGCCGAGTTCAACCGCAGGGAGCCACGTTTTTCTTTTTCCATGCGTGAGATCAGTTCATTGATCAGCAGGGGAATGTCTTCGACACGCTCCCGCAGCGACGGCATCTCAATGGGGAAAACGTTCAGGCGGTAGTACAGATCTTCCCGGAAGTCTCCGGTTTCAATCATGTCCTCGAGATTCTTGTGGGTAGCGGCGATAACCCGGACGTCGGCTGACAGCGTGCGGTTGCTACCAACCCGTTCGAACGTGCGCTCTTGCAGGACCCGCAGGATTTTCACCTGCATGTTCAGGGGCATGTCACCAATCTCGTCCAGGAACAGGGTGCCCCCTTCAGCCATTTCGAAGCGTCCGACCCGTGAGGTAATGGCACCGGTAAACGCCCCTTTTTCGTGGCCGAACAATTCGCTTTCCAGCAGTTCTGCCGGAATCGCACCGCAGTTCACCGGTACAAATGGCTTATCCCGACGCGCGGAATGGTAGTGCAAGTTACGTGCAACGACTTCCTTCCCAGTACCGGACTCGCCGGTAATCAGTACGCTGACTTCCTTGTCGGCCACCTGTTGCATCAACTGGCGCACCGACTGGACTTTCCTGCTGGTGCCGACAAGGCTGCGGAAAAGCTGCAGACCACGCTGCTGGCCACGCCCCTGCGAATGGGCAAACTGATCACGATAGATCTGTGCGCGGTACAGGGAATCCACGAACTTTGTGTAGTTCAGAGGCCAGGACATCCGTGCGATGATGCGTGACCGGCAGTCCTCAGACACCCCCTTCAGAGCCGGATCGCCAACCATCAGTATGGGCACGCCGCTGGTTTTTTGGCATAGGTCGGAAACGACGTCAGCGATGCCATTGCCTTCACCGTTCATCAAGGCAACCGCGATTGAAGACAACGCCTCTTCGTCGCCAGACGCCAGCAAAGCCTTCGCCTCTTCGCCCGCCAGGACCCGCTCTTCGCCAATGAACTCCAGAATGGTCACTATGTCACGGCGGCGGGACTCGTCCTCGCTCAGCACCAGCACCTTGTTATTTTTGGGCATCCACGTAAATCTCTTGGAAGGATTTGTGCGGTATTTAAGACTGTAATAGCGCAGGAGTCAATTTTATGACGCTATTTGGAACGGTTTCCTGAAACGTTTTGATACGCACGGGCGGCGTTTCGGTTACGGTTCACACCCTTGAGCGCCTGCTCCGCTTCTTTACGGGCTTCTGTCGCCCCCGCGCTGGCCTCATCGCAAAAGGCCTGGAGACGCTCGAGACGCTCCCTGACCGGCTCAACGGGGAGCTCGCCGGCTTCCAGTCGCGCCATGACCGGAGCAACTGTTGTTTTCACCTGCAGGTTAAGTTCGGACAACCGGTCCCAGTCCTTGTCGCTCAATGCCTGATCGAGGTTTTCAAGCAACTGGTCAAGGGGCTGGAGTTCGTTCGGGGCCTCTGTCATCAATCCTTCTCCTGTCGTCACAACGGCCCCGTCCACCTTTACCGGCGCGCGGCGCGGCGGGCGGCAGAGGCAGTGAACTGGTTACCACGAAAACCCGGATTGAAATCGTACGCCGGAAATCCGTCGTCGAGGCCGTCGATGTAATAGCGTTGGGATTTGAGATCGTACGTCATCTCCATAGTAGTCCAGAACACCGGCTCGCTGTAATAGCTGATGTTGTGGGCCTCGGAAACCCGCCAGAGATTACCTTCTGCGTCATACTCCTCGGACGTCAGGATCTGCCAGCTGTCTTCGTCCACGTAGAAAACGCGGCGAGCATATATGTGACTGATGCCCGTTCGCAGGGTCGCCTCGACCACCCATACCCGGTGTAGTTCGTAACGAGCCAGTTCCTGATTGATATGCCTCGGTCGAATCACGTCGTCAGGGCGGATGTCAGCGTCATGCAGTTTGTAGGCATTATAGGGTACAAATATCTCCCGTTTACCTTTCAGCTTCCAGTCGTACTGGTTCGGCGCACCGTTATACATATCCTTCTGGTCGACGGAACGCAGTGAGGAAGCGTTGGGCAAATCGGTTTCATAAGCCAGATTCGGGGAACGACGTAACCGGCGGGAACCAGCGTCATAACGCCAGGCCAGGCGGGGTGAGCGGATCTGGTCAAGGGTTTCGTGGACCAGAGTGATGGTGCCCGCCAGGCTGGACGGCGCGATAGTATCGGTCTTCAGGTAGAAGATTTTGTTATCAATATCGTCCAGGTCGGCCCCAAGACGGCTGTATGCGAAAAAGTAATCGTATTGGTTGACCACCTGATTGAACGCCCCACTCACCTGTGGTGTCGCGGAGGCGCTACGAAACGAAATTTCTTCGCCGCGATATCGCAAGATGTGGTTCCAGATAACCTCCAGGCCCGTTTTCGGAATCGGGAACGGACTGGTCATGATTGTGTCCCTGACGCCGTTACCATTATCCAGCAACTCTGCGGAGACGGCGTTCTGCTTATACTTGTCGTACACGTGCTCGGGGAATGCCGCGGTCCGACGTGTCTGGAAAACCGGCATGAAGAAATCCGGGCCATAGCGCTCAAGCATCCGGATATGGCCGTCGGTCAGCTTGTCCCGATAGAGATCCAGGTTGTCTCCGGTGATGAAGAACAGGGGCTTATCATCCGGAAAAGGGTTTACCTCGATCTGACCTGGCTCCCAACCCGCGGGCGGTTGTACCAGCCCCCCTGTCCACTCGGGGATACTTCCCGAGGCATTTGCCTGTTTTTCAGCTCCAACCGGGGTAAGTTCGCTGTTCAGCTTCTGAGCCTCTGGCACATTGACCGCCGCAGCCACATTGCCGGATACAGACAACACCATCAGGGCAACGCCTGTGACCAATTGCATACGCATCCCTAACTTACTCCCTTCATATCGGTTACCACCTTGAGGAAAACCACAGAACACCTCTTCACCGTTTATCAGCCCGTCGACACGGCAAGATCGTGCAAATGTCGCTCAACGGGCGGCCCTTTTTGCCAAATTCAAACGATCGTTTCAACCTAATGTTTGTGTTTTCTTGTTAAACCCATAGGTAGCAACACGGGGAGGAAATCCATTCCTGAAAATGGTAGACTGTCAAATTAATCCGAAGCGCACTTTTATCTATATCGCTCAGTTCGACCGACACCCGTTTGGCAGGTAACCATGGCATCACAGTGGCATTCACTGGTATCACAAAAGCTGTTTATGGCCAGGACACTGCTGCAACAGGCCGATAGCGATACTGATGCTGACTCGTACCGGACATTACAGCGGGAAGCAGCCATTCAGGGCGCCATCGAGCTTGCGCTGCGTGCCCGGAAGCTGTTGTTGGTGATGATAGCGCGGCTATACCAGCAGAAAAACGAAGAACCCGAGTCACTGACAGCTTTGTCAGCCCTGCTGGGCACCGAGCTTCCGGAAGTTAATGAGCTGCTTGCACTGGCGCATCAGCCAGGTAGCTGGTGGGACCTTCTGGATCAACTGGAGACGTCCCAGAGCAAGCCACCGGCAGCCAGGAAAACGGTCAGCGCTGAGAACATCATTGCGATCTCTGCGGAATCGGGCCCGGATCGATCGACACCGGCGCTCAACACATTGCTCGACGCGCTCAAACAATTCGCTGATACCCTGGAAGACCGCCACAGCGAGTGGTAAACCGCAAGGCACGACAGGGTAGGAATCAACAGAAAGGTTATTTGAATGTCACCATCTTTTTTTGAAATCGTACAGTTGAGTGATGGCGATTACGCTCTGCGTCGCGTTGATGACGATGCGGCACCATTGGTGCGCATTTCGTTTT
This sequence comes from Marinobacter sp., assembly GCA_022014155.1. Taxonomy (GTDB): domain Bacteria; phylum Pseudomonadota; class Gammaproteobacteria; order Pseudomonadales; family Oleiphilaceae; genus Marinobacter. The sequence continues at coordinate 4,282 of JAKLLS010000158.1, forward strand.
CTTCGGAAGCTCGCGACATGATGGAAGACCGGGACATGGCCGTTGCCAAGGCGATGATTGCTGCAGGCATCGAAGCGGTCGGAAATGTCGCCCATGACATCGACTGGGAAGAGGATGAGCTGGAAACTCAAGACGTCCAACCGTCCTACACGCTTCACTGAAATCACCCTGGCCAGCGCACCGTCAGCGCTGGCGCAGTACCACCCCGTGGCTGTTCCCCTGAGCGGATGCCCTCTGCAGCGTCTCCAGGGCTTCGCGACCAAGCTTCCTTGTCCACATCACCACCGCATGACAGGTGCCAGCACTGAGAGCCCGCTCAGCCAGCTGCCGCGCTGGATAATCCGGGGTGGATCTCAATACCAGCAACTCACCAGCGACAATACCGTGCATTTTTTGCCACTTGCTTACCAGGGCCTGGGGCGGATCAATCCACGCAAGCCAGCGCTTTTCCTGGTTAAGCTGGGTCAACATCGGTAGCAAAAGCTGAAAGTTCTCAACCTGACCTTCCGGCAGGATAATTTCGGTCACATTACCGACCACCGGCGCTGGCACAGACTCAGTTTGCCTGGATCTCGCCGGACCGGTACGAACAACCGGCGTTCCCCCAGTTGCATACCTTGCGGGGGCCTGATAGCCCATGGCTGCCTGTGAGTAGGCCAGATTCTGATTAAAGCTGAGTTGTTCCATGATACGCCTCGCCTTCAAGTTGACCGTTCCGGATCAGTGCATATCCGAACGCCGGATAACACCAACGCCAAGCCCTTCAATAAACAGTTCCTCTTCCCTGAGATCCACTTCAATCGGGGCAAACTCTTCATTCTCCGCAATCAGGTATACTCTGTTACCTTCCTTGCGGAAGCGCTTGACCGTCACTTCCTCACCTACCCGGGCCACCACAACCTGACCGTTGTGAACGTCCTGGGTGCGATGGACCGCCAGCAGGTCACCGTCGAGAATACCGATGTCCTTCATACTCATTCCGCGCACCCGCAACAGATAGTCCGCGGATGGTGAGAAAAAGTCAGGCTTCAGGGTGCAGTGGTCCTCGATATGCTCCTGGGCCAGGATCGGGCTACCCGCTGCCACCTGACCGATCACCGGCAAACCGAGATCTTCCTCAACTTCCGGCAGGCGAATACCCCGACTCGCGCCCGGCACCATTTCAATGGCCCCCTTGCGAGCCAAAGCCCTGAGGTGTTCCTCTGCGGCATTGGCGGAACGAAAGCCAAGCTCCGCTGCAATTTCTGCCCGGGTCGGTGGGTACCCCGTTTCATCCACGTAACGTCGAATGATATCCAGTACCTGGCTTTGCCTTGCTGTCAGCTTCATGCGGTTGCCCCATTAATCCTGTTTTTATATACAGTGATTTGACTATATACAGTGTTTTATCCAGTGTAAAGGTCACTTCCTGTATTTTTTGTCAGATTGCTACAGGATGTACCGGAGATGGTCTGTGATATGGTAAGTCCAACCCATTGAGGAGGCACAGGAATGAGCGAATCCAAGGCATGCAGGCTGCCAGACATCCTCAGGACCCGAACCGGCGAGGAGCGCCGTGTCGGTGTTGAAATAGAGCTGTCGGGCCTGAGTTACTGCGCCCTGGTGAAACTGACTGAGCAACTGCTGTCGGGGCGGTCCCATGAAGCCTCCCGCTATGTGTCGGAGCTGGAAACCGAACTTGGCGTTTTCATCATTGAACTGGATTCAGCCCCCATCAAGGACCTGGACCTGAAGGGAGAAGCCGTTCCGGAATCCATGCGGGAGCTCGGAGGTCAGGCCATGGAGGTCATTGATGCCGCCGCCGAGAAGATTGTTCCTCTGGAGATCATCAGCCCGCCCTTGCCTTTCTCAACTCTCGAGCGTATTGAAATGCTCTGCGATGAACTCCGCAAGGCCGGCGCCCTGGGCAGCCGTGAAGCGCTCTACTATGCGTTCGGACTGCAACTCAATCCGGAACTGCCCGACCTGAGGGCTGGCACCCTGGTGCGCTATCTTCAGGCTTTCGCAGTGCTGTATGACTGGCTGAAGTCACGACACCAGATCGACATCAGCCGCAAATTCACCAGTTACATCGAGCCATGGCACAGCACTTACATCGACCTGCTGGTGGCCGATGACTATGCACCGGATACCGAACAGCTGATGCGGGACTATCTGAAGTACAACCCCACCCGCAACAAGGCACTGGACCTTTTGCCATTGTTTGCCCACCTGGATAAATCCGTGTTGGCGGAATACGTGGTGGATGAACGCATCAAGAGCCGACCCACCCTGCACTACCGCCTGCCGGATTGCGACATCGACAATCCCGAGTGGCATTTCTCCTCGGTCTGGAACGACTGGGTGGTGCTGGAGCAGCTTGCCAATAATGCTGAGGATCTGGCGGAGCTGAGGGAACAGTTCCGCATGAGTCGCAAGCTGAGCCTTCGCAACCTCACCCAGAGTTGGATTGATACCTGTGAGCAGTGGCTACGTAACAGGCGCTATGTCTGACGCCGCCCCGCAGGTGCCCGAACAGCCAGGGCTGACCATCGGCATCAGTGGTCCCGCACGACGCGGCACCGCACACCGTTTGATCAGCCTTGCACTACGCCTCCATGGTGCAAGAACCCACTACATCCGCCCCGGCGCCAGGGTGGACGTAGCGCTTCTTGACGGCCTGGTACTGTCGGGGGGCACCCACGTTCACCCGGAACTCTACGGCCAACAGCCAACCGTCACCGCACGCTACGACCATCGGCGCGATCAGACCGACCAGCAGTTGCTGACGCGGGCCGAACAGCTGAACATTCCGGTTCTGGGCATTTGCCGGGGCGCGCAGTTTATCAACGTGTTCCACGGAGGCTCCCTGTGCCAGAATGTCACGCCCCTACGGGTCCATACCCGACACCGTCCGCTGCTGCTCCCCATGCAAACTGTGCGGTTGGTGAGAAACACACGGCTCGGACGTCTCATGCACAGCACCATCATTGGCGCTAACCGTATTCACAGCCAGGCAATCAAGCGCCTTGGGCGCGACCTGAGAGTGGTCGCACTGGACAACGATCAGTTTGTACAGGCGATCGAAAAC
>JAKLLS010000159.1 GCA_022014155.1 Marinobacter sp.
AGGGACGATTGATCGCTTTGATGCTTCCGGCTACAACACCCGGATAGGCGGTGCCATCAAGGAACTGGACATCGAACCCTACCTGTCCGCCAAGGATGCCCGAAAGTTGGACGCTTTTATTCATTATGGTCTGATTGCCGCGCAACAGGCTGTTGAGGCTAGCGGCCTGGAGCAATACGCCGATCTGGATAGCGAGCGTGTTGGTGTTGCCATTGGCTCGGGTATCGGAGGGTTGGAGTTCATTGAGAAAAGTGTACTGGCCATGGATAAGTCCGGTCCGCGCAAGGTGTCGCCGTTCTTTGTGCCCGCCTCTGTTATCAATATGATCTCCGGGAACGTGGCGATTCGTTTTGGCTATCGCGGTCCCAACATTGCAATCACTACAGCCTGTACGACCGGTACCCACAATATCGGGTACGCCGCACGGACTATTGCTTACGGTGATGCCGATGTGATGCTGGCCGGTGGCTCTGAAATGGCCACCACCCGCACCGGCGTAGCGGCTTTCTCTGCTGCGCGGGCACTGTCTACCCGCAATGACGAGCCAGAAAAGGCGAGTCGCCCCTGGGACAAGGAGCGGGATGGTTTTGTGCTGAGTGACGGTGCCGGGGTGCTGGTACTGGAAGATCTGGAACATGCTCAGCGCCGTGGTGCCACGATTTACGGTGAAGTTATCGGGTTTGGCATGAGTGATGATGCCCACCACATCACCGCTCCGCCTGCATCCGGTGAAGGGGCTGCGCGTTCCATGAAGAATGCGATTCGGGATGCGGGTATCGAGCCGTCCGAGATCGGTTATATCAATGCCCATGGCACCTCGACGCAAGTGGGGGATGTGGCTGAAGTCGCTGCGGTAAAGAGTGTGTTTGCCGATCACGCCAGTAATCTGTCCATGAGCAGTACCAAGTCCATGACTGGGCATTTGCTGGGGGCTGCCGGTGCAGTTGAGGCAATTTTCTCTGTTTTGGCGATTCGCGATGGCGTATTGCCGCCCACGATTAATCTGGACAATCCGGACGAAGGTTGTGATCTGGACTTTGTGGCCAATAAAAGTCGGAAAGCGGATGTTCGTGTTGCGCTGTCCAACTCCTTCGGCTTTGGTGGCACCAACGGCACATTGATTTTCCGCCGTTTCGAGGATTAAGCTGTTTGGTGAATGTGATTTCTTCAAGCGCTGAGTGCGTTTCGGCGACTGACCGTGGCCTGTCCTATGGCGACGGGCTGTTTGAAACCATTCGCATGGAAGGTGGCGGGGCGGTCCTGCTGTCCCGCCACCTTCAGCGAATGGTGGCCGACGCGGCGGTGTTGGGTATTGTTGTCACGGAATCCGAGTTGCGTGACGCTGTGCGCAATGCCGCTGCAACTCATGCTGGCACTTTCAGCTCCGGCAGCTGGGTTCTCAAGTTGGTACTCACTCGTGGAAGTGGTGGTCGTGGCTACCGGCCCGCGGCCGAAGGGGTGCCGAACCTGATTGTGTCCGCCAGTGCCATGCCGCCGCTCCCCGGTCCTGAAGGTGTTGCAGCAGGCCTTTCAGATTTCCCGCTGACTGTTAACCCACGCCTCGCTGGTATCAAGACGCTCAATCGGCTGGAGCAGGTGATGGCGAGCCGTGAGCTGACCGATGAGCTTTATGAGCTGGTGATGTGTGACTCCGACGGCCAATTGGTGGAGGGCACACGGACCAACGTGTTGATGAAAGCCCGTAATCATTGGATCACACCGCCCCGAGAACAGCTGGCGGTTGCGGGAATCATGCGCGGCTATGTAATTGATTACCTGGAAAGGCAGGGCGAAAAAGTTGAATTTTCGACGATCTCCCCGTCGATGCTCAAGGGACCTGACTGTCAGGGCCTCTATCTGATGAACAGCGTGATGGGTATAGTGCCGGTCCACAAATTTGATGATCTGGATTTGCCTGTTAATGACGCTCTTGCGACAATCTTCAACCCTCTTGATTTAGTGGAAACCTAGTTTGCTCCGGAAGTTACTGATAGCCGTTGTTTGTATCCTGATCCTGGCCGGTTCTGGTGGTGCGCTTTGGGTATGGCAGGGAATGAAAACCCTGGATGTCCCGGTGACCCTCGATGAGCCGGTGCTGTTCAATGTGCCTTTGGGTACCGGTTTTGGCCAGGTTGCGCGGAAACTGGAAGCCGAGGGATTTCTGGTGGATTCGTTGTGGATGCGACTGCATGGCCGCCTTAATCCGGAGGCATCCCAGGTGAAGGCGGGGGAGTATGAGATTACCTCTGGAATGAGTCCTCGGGACATCCTGTCGAAGATGGTAGCCGGCGATACCAAGCAATGGTCGATCCAGTTTATAGAAGGCTGGACATTCCGCGACATGCGGCAGGCATTGGCAAACAGCGAACACCTCGTGAGTGAAACCACTGACTGGAGTGACGACGACATCATGAAAGCTGTCGGGGCTGAAGGGGAGCATCCCGAAGGTCGCTTCTTCCCGGACACATACGCGTTCACCCGCGGTGAGACCGATCTGGATCTCCTGCGCCGATCTTTTGAGCGCATGGAGCTAGTCCTGGCAGAAGAATGGGAGGGGCGCGCGGAAGACCTGCCGTACGATTCCCCCTACGAGGCCCTGATTATGGCGTCCATTGTCGAGAGAGAGACCGGGGCCCCCGGGGAACGGGGCGAGGTGGCTGGAGTCTTTGTGCGACGGTTGCAGAAAGGCATGCGGTTACAGACGGATCCCACGGTGATCTACGGCATGGGCGATCGCTATGCAGGTCGTATTACCCGTAAGGATTTACAGCGTCATACGCCCTACAATACTTACCGAATTGGCGGATTGCCGCCCACACCCATTGCACTGCCGGGCAGGGAAGCGATTCACGCGGCGTTGAACCCCGAAGAGGGGGAGTCGCTCTACTTTGTCGCCCGAGGGGATGGCACCCACAAGTTTTCCAGGACCTTGAGCGAGCACCAGAAGGCGGTCAGGGAATTCCAGCTCAATCGCCGTTCGGACTACCGATCCTCTCCGGCTCCCGCCGTTAATGAGGTGACCCCATGACTCAGCGTGGCCGATTCATCACATTTGAGGGCACCGAAGGCGTAGGGAAATCGACCCAGTTGCAGATCGCGGCGAACACGCTGACTGCGCTTGGAGTGGAATTTATTGTCACCCGGGAGCCCGGCGGTACACCGATGGCAGAAGCCATTCGGGAGTTGTTGCTGGCGCCACGGGACGAGCCGGTTAACGACACCACAGAACTGCTGCTGATGTTTGCAGCTCGCGCCCAACACCTGCACACACGTATCCTGCCCGAGCTGAAGGTCGGGCGGTGGGTGCTGTGTGACCGTTTTACCGATGCCACATTCGCCTATCAGGGCGGTGGTCGTGGTGTGCCGGCCGAACGCATTGCGTTACTGGAAGATCTGGTTCAGGGGGATGTCCGACCGGATCAGGTGATCCTGCTGGATGCGCCGGTCGAAACCGGAATGACCCGAGCCCGCCATCGCGGAGACCTGGATCGCTTTGAACAGGAGGCCCTGGCCTTTTTTGAGCGCATCCGCACGACCTATCTCCAGCGTGCCTCGGCAGACCCGGAGCGCTATCAGATCGTGGATGCCGCCAGACCCCTGGAGGTGGTCACTGAGGATGTGGTAAGTCGAATCACGGCAATGGTGGCAGAGGCATCCTGATGGCTCCGTTGCCGGTGTAATATCGACGTTTAGGTCAATTTCGTGCAAGTTTTGACCTGATCTGCTTTAATTGAGTTACATTCTCAAAAGATGTCCGGAAACCGGGTATGTTAAATGCACGCTTGTTGAAACTCCCCATAGCGTCACACCAGCACCGCCATGAGCATCATCAGATCGTCGTGGGTGTAAGGGGAGAGGCAGACCTCAGCGTAGACGGCACCGGTTCCCACCTTGATACATGGCGAGCTTGCCTGGTGCCCACGGAAGCCCGCCACGACTATTGTGGTGATAACCAGAACCATGTTCTGGTCATTAACCTGGATCCCTACATGCCAGCCATAAACACGCCTGCTCATGCGGAATACGAGCGGCTGGCCCCCCTGTTTGAAAGGCCAAGAACCCTGGACATGGACAATAAACTGCAGGGGCTGGTCCAGTTCACCGCAGGTGAGTTTGACCGGGCACCGGAAAACGAAGGTCTTAAGCAGCATCTGGCGGCCAGTATCCTGCATTGCATGGCGGAGCGCCTGAACGACGGCCGGCCGGTACAGGCTAATCGTCATACTATCCGGCCGGACACCATCCGCCGCTATATCATGGAAAATCTGCATCGCAAGATTACGGTCACCGACCTCGCGGGAGTGGCATGCCTGAGTGTCAGCCGGTTCCATGAAATGTTCCGGGAAGTCACCGGGATTACCCCTCACCAGTTCCTGCTGCAGACCCGTCTTGATCAGGCCGCGCAGCTACTCCTTTCCTCCGGACTTTCGGTGTCTGAAATCAGTTACCGGACAGGATTTTCATCCCAGGGTGCCCTTACCAATGCACTCAGAAAATATAAGGGCACTACTCCCACCAAGTTACGATTAGGTGAAAAGGTCGCCTGATTTTACTAAAAATCAGCAGTTTCGGACGAATTTATAAAAGAATCGTAGGATTTTGTAAGCCTGAAATCCGTAGTAATACTAACTTACATGATGAGTTGACCATCGTCAGGGCGCTGCCGGAATCAAGGGCCTGCTTCCTGACCTGAAAGCATCGTGTGGGATACCGGACGACAGTTCCGGAATCTGTAAGGGGTATGCCTATGTTCAGTGCAAGCAAGGTTCTTGAGCCGGCATTCCAGGAGCAGTCGCGATCCTGTTTCTGGGAGGGTATTACCGGCAACTATGCGGTTGATGAAACCCGCTACCTGAACGAGTTAATCCCCCTGGCCCAAAGTGATGCCGCTGAACAACGTGCCGTTACCGAAACTGCCACCGCACTGATCAAACAGGTGCGTGAGCAGGATGACGCCGTCCACATGGTGGATGCGTTGCTACAGGAATACAGCCTGGACACAGAGGAAGGCATCCTGTTGATGTGTCTGGCTGAAGCCCTGATGCGAATCCCTGACAAGTACACTGCGGATGCTCTGATCGAAGACAAAATGTCAGTGGCTGACTGGCAGAAACATGTCGGTCGCAGTGAATCCACGCTGGTCAATGCCTCCACCTGGGGGTTACTGCTCACCGGGCATGTGGTCAAGATGGACAAGCGCCTGGATGGATCCCCTTCCAGCATCTGGAAGCGGCTGGTCAAGCGCAGCGGCGAACCTGTCATCCGCAGTGCCATGTACCGCGCCATGGCAATCATGGGCAAGCAATTCGTGTTGGGGCGGGATATTGACGAAGCTCTTAAGAATGCCCGTGAATATCGTGACATGGGCTATACCTACTCCTTCGACATGCTTGGCGAAGCAGCCTTGACCAAGGCGGATGCTGAGCGCTATTTGCAGGATTACCTGCGTGCCATTGAGTCTGTAGGCAACGATACCTATCCCCGGGACGGGGCACCGGCGCCGTCCATTTCCATCAAGTTGTCTGCCCTGCATCCACGTTATGAAGTGGCTCAGGAAGAACGGGTTCTCAAAGAGTTGGCGGAAACCGTTGGTGGATTGTTGGAGGTGGCGCGGGAAAGGGGAGTGTCCATCACCATCGATGCCGAAGAGATGGACCGCCTTGAGCTTTCCCTCAAGCTGTTCGAGAAGGTATATACATCAAAGATTACACAAGGTTGGGGTGGGTTTGGTCTGGTTATTCAGGCCTACTCCAAGCGCGCATTGCCGGTGCTTTGCTGGCTGACCAGGCTGGCAAAAGAGCAGGGTGACGAAATTCCGATTCGTCTGGTCAAGGGTGCTTACTGGGACACCGAGATCAAGATCTGCCAACAGCTGGGCCTCGACAGCTATCCGGTTTTTACCCGTAAGGAAGCCACCGACACATCCTATCTGGCGTGCCTTCGCTATCTTTTGAGCGATTACACCGACGGCGCCCTTTACCCCCAACTGGCCAGTCACAATGCCCATACTGTTGCCTCAGTATTGGCAATGTCAAAGAACAAGGGCCGGAAAATCGAGTTCCAGCGCCTGCATGGTATGGGAGACGCCCTTTACAACGGCATTCTCCAGAAGCATGACATTCCGGTTCGTATCTACGCCCCCGTCGGTGCCCACAAGGATTTGCTGCCCTACCTGGTGCGCCGCTTACTGGAAAATGGTGCCAACTCATCGTTCGTACATCGCCTGGTGGATGCCGCTACACCGATCGAAGCCCTGGTGCAGGACCCGGTTCAGGAGTTGCAGAAGTACGATTCCCTGCCAAACGATCGCATCCCCTTGCCGACAGATATCTACGGTGGAGAGCGCAGGAACTCAAAAGGCCTGAACATTCACATCGCGGCCCATCTGCATCCACTGATGAGTCATCTGGCCGAGTGGCGCAACGCCAGTTGGGACGCCGGTCCGGTTATCAACGGTAATCGCCGTCGGGATGGACAACGCTCGGAAGTTCGCTCGCCATACGATCAGACTCAGTCTGTAGGGCATGTGGTGTGGGCCAATGAATCTCATGCGGCGGAAGCTGTGGAGGTTGCTGTCTCAGGCTTCCGGAAGTGGAGCGAACGCCCGGTAGAGGATCGCGCACGCTGCCTCGAAAAGTACGCCGATCTGATGGAAACCCACATGGAAGAGCTCATGGCTATCTGTTGCCGTGAAGCGGGTAAAACCATGCAGGATGGCATTGACGAAGTTCGTGAAGCTGTGGACTTCTGTCGCTATTACGCCATCCAGGGGCGCGCCCGATTTGGCAAGGCGATCGCTTTGCCAGGGCCGACCGGCGAGAGCAATGAACTGTATATGGAGGGGCGGGGCGTATTTCTCTGTATCAGCCCCTGGAACTTTCCACTGGCCATTTTCACTGGCCAGATTATGGCGGCGCTGGTTGCCGGCAACACTGTGATTGCCAAACCGGCGGAGCAAACCAGCCTGTTGGCCCACCGGGCAACGGAGCTGATGCTGGAAGCTGGATTCCCGCCGGACGTTATTCAACTGTTACCCGGTGATGGCGGAACGATTGGCGGCAAACTGACCCCGGACCCCAGGATTGCCGGCATCGCCTTCACCGGATCTACCCAGGTTGCCCACATTCTCAACCG